>JAIXSF010000449.1 GCA_027484835.1 Rhizobiaceae bacterium
TATACCGACGTCGTCAGCCTCGACTTCGAGGATCACCCCTTCGAGATCCAGACCTTCGACAAGCCCTGCGCGCTCTGCGGCGCCCACAATGTCTATCTCGACGAGGTGGTGCTCGACGACAAGGGTGGGCGGATGTTCGTCTGCTCCGACACCGACCACTGCGAGACGCGCCAGGCTGACGGCCATGTCGGCGAGATGCTCGCCCAGCAAAAGGAGGCCGCAGAATGAGCGATCAGCCACTTCTGAAAGTTCGCAACCTCTCGAAATTCTACGGCAGCCGGATCGGCTGCTCGAACGTCTCCTTCGATCTCTGGCCGGGCGAAGTGCTCGCCATTGTCGGTGAAAGCGGCTCGGGCAAGACGACGCTTCTGAATTGCCTCTCGACCCGGCTGATGCCGACGACCGGCAGCGTCGACTACCACATGCGCGACGGCCAGTACCGCGAGCTCTATCATATGGGCGAGGCGGAACGACGCTTCCTGATGCGCACCGACTGGGGCTTCGTGCACCAGAACCCGGCTGACGGTCTGCGCATGACCGTCTCGGCCGGCGCCAATGTCGGCGAGCGCCTGATGGCCATCGGTGACAGGCACTATGGGAAGATCCGCCAGACGGCGAGCGAATGGCTGGAGCGCGTCGAGATCTCGACCGACCGCATCGACGACCAGCCGCGCGCCTTCTCCGGCGGCATGCGCCAGCGCCTGCAGATCGCCCGCAATCTCGTCACCGGCCCGCGTCTGGTCTTCATGGACGAGCCGACCGGCGGCCTTGATGTCTCGGTTCAGGCGCGTCTGCTCGATCTCGTCCGCGGCCTCGTCAATGACCTCGGCCTCTCGGCCATCGTCGTCACCCACGACCTTGCAGTCGCCCGCCTGCTCTCGCACCGGATGATGGTGATGAAGGACGGCCATGTCATCGAACACGGCCTGACCGACCGCGTCCTCGACGATCCCCGCGAACCCTATACCCAGCTTCTCGTCTCCTCGATCCTCCAGGTCTGACCTCTAGGTCTGACGGACGTCGCGAAAGGAAAACACTATGCCGACCCCGCTCATCGTTTCGGAAGTCGCCAAAAGCTTCACCATGCACCTGCGCGGTGGGCTGGTCCTGCCGGTCGTGGCCAATGTCTCGTTTGCTGTCGCAGCCGGAGAATGCGTCGTGCTCGGCGGCCCCTCGGGCATCGGCAAGAGTTCGATCCTGAAGATGCTCTACGGCAATTACGCCGTGGACCAGGGCCAGATCCTCGTCAACCACGGCGGCCGCATCGTCGACATCGCCTCGGCCGATCCCCGCATGGTGCTTGAAGTCCGCCGCGGCACGCTGGGTTATGTCAGCCAGTTCCTGCGCACCGTCCCGCGCGTCTCGACACTCGACGTAGTCGCCGAACCGCTCGTCGCACGCGGTGTACAAGCAGACGAGGCGCGCGAACGGGCGAGCGAACTCTTAAGCCGGCTAAACTTGCCGCGAGATCTCTGGCAGCTGCCGCCCTCCACCTTCTCGGGTGGCGAGCAGCAGCGCGTCAACATCGCCCGTGGCTTCATCACCGACCACGCCGTGCTGTTGCTCGATGAGCCGACCGCCTCGCTCGACGCAGCCAACCGCGCAGTCGTGGTCTCGATGATCCGCGCCAAGAAGGAAGCCGGTGTCGCCCTGCTCGGCATCTTCCATGACGAAGAAGTGCGCGAAGCCGTCGCAGACCGCATTCTTGACGTCATGCAGTTTTCACCACGGAAGGTCGCGGCATGACGAAGAAGCTCGGGCTTGAGCCCCTCGTCCACGAGACCGCCCGGGTCGTCAATTCGAGCCTTGGCCGCTACACGGAAGTCGCCGATCGATGCCGCCTCGATGAAGTGGAGATGGGCGACTACTCCTATATCATGCAGGACGGCGCCGTCTGGTGCGCGACGATCGGCAAGTTCGCCAACATCGCAGCAAGCGTCCGCATCAACGCCACCAATCACCCCACCTGGCGCCCCACCCTGCACCACTTCACCTATCGCGCGGCGGACTATTTCGATGGCGCGGAAAACGACCACGACTTCTTTGCCTGGCGCCGCGACAACCGCGTCGTGATCGGCCACGACGTCTGGATCGGCCATGGCGCAACCGTCCTTCCCGGCGTGACGGTCGGCGATGGTGCGGTGATCGGCGCCGGCGCCGTCGTCTCGCGTGATGTGGCTCCGTACACAATCGTCGGTGGCGTGCCCGCGAAACTTATCCGCGAGCGATTTCCGAAACCCGTCGCCGAGCGCATGCAGGCACTTGCCTGGTGGGACTGGGATCACGATCGCCTCTTCGCCACACTTGAAGATTTCCGTCACATGGATGTCGAAGACTTCCTTGAAAAGCATGCCTAAGCCAAATCTTTTCAATGGCTTGGTTGATTTAACAAATCCTACACAAAACTGACATTCGCATTTCACGAGCCACCGCTAATGCCTATCCAGCACCGCAATCAATGACGGCGAAGGAAAGACGATGCTCTTCAGGCTGGACAACCTCACCCGCCAGTTCGGGACCAACAAGGCCGTGGACTCGGTGAGCCTCGAGATCCCTGCCGGCCAGATGGTCGGCGTGATCGGACGCTCCGGCGCCGGCAAATCGACCCTCCTGCGCATGATCAACCGCCTGGTCGACCCGACCTCCGGCAGCATTCGTTTCGGCGATCTTGAAATCTCCAATCTGCATGGCACCGCCTTGCGCAACTGGCAGCGCGACTGCGCCATGATCTTCCAGCAGTTCAACCTGGTGCCGCGCCTCGACGTGCTGACGAATGTCCTGCTCGGCCGCCTCAACCATCGCTCGACAGCCCTGTCGATCCTCAACGTCTTCTCCCGCGAGGAGCGCCTGATGGCGATCGCCGCCCTTGAGCGCCTTGGCATTGAGCAGACCGCCCTTCAGGCAGCAGGCACCCTGTCGGGTGGCCAGCAGCAGCGCGTGGCCATCGCCCGCGCTTTGATGCAGTCGCCGAAAATGGTTCTGGCGGACGAGCCGATCGCCTCGCTCGATCCGCTCAACGCCAAGATCGTCATGGATGCGCTCCGCGACATCAACGAACGCGAAGGCATCACCGTCATCACCAACCTCCACACGCTCGACACTGCCCGCAATTACTGCGAGCGCATCGTCGGCATGGCCCGCGGCCGCGTCGTCTTCGACGGCACGCCGGCTGAACTGACGGCGGAGGCCGTGCACGAGATCTACGGCGCCGATCAGCACGGTGCCGGCATCGACGAGACCATGACCTCGACCAGCATTACCCTCGCCGCACAGGACAACGAACCCGTGCGTAAGACCCTATCCCCTGGTTTCAGACCGCTGGCAGCTGCCGAGGCCTGACCGAGACGATCGCGAGCCCTGCGTCAAGGGCGACGATTTCAGACATCACCATCCATCCTCAAACGGGAGATGAACCCATGTTGAAGAAGACCCTGCTTGCCGCGGCCGCTCTGGTCGCCCTCGCTGCCTCTGCCCATGCCGAAGACCTGAAGGAATTCCGCATCGGCATCCTCGGTGGCGAAAACGAAGCCGACCGCCTGCGCAACTTCCAGTGCATGGTCGACAAGCTGCCGGCCGCCATCGGCGTCGAAAAGGTCTCGCTGTTCCCGGCCGCCGACTATGACGGCGTCATCCAGGGCCTGCTCGGCGGCACGCTCGACTACGCCGAACTCGGCGCGTCTGGCTATGCCAAGATCTACCTCTCCAACCCGACCGCCGTCGAGCCGATCCTGACCACCGTCCAGACCGACGGCGCAAAGGGTTACTACTCGATCATGGTGGCCCGCAAGGACGCCGGCATCAAGACGGTTGCCGACCTGAAGGGCAAGAAGCTCGGCTACGCCGATCCGGACTCCACCTCTGGCTACCTCGTTCCCCTCGTCACCCTGCCGGAAGCCCTCGGCGCCCCGGTTGACCAGGTTGTCGCCTCCACCGGCTTCGGCGGCGGTCACGAAAACCTCGTTCTCGAAGTTCTGAAGGGCACCTTCGATGCCGGCACGACTTTCGGCTCGGGCGTTGGCGATTTCAAGGACGGCTACACCTCGGGCAACCTGCGCAAGATGGTCGACAAGGGCATCCTGAACATGGACGACCTGGTTGAAGTCTGGAAGTCCCCGCTGATCCCGAACGGCCCGCTTGTTGTCCGCACCTCGATGAACGACGACATGAAGGCCAAGTTCAAGCAGTTCATGATGGACCTGCCGACCTCTGATCCGGCCTGCTTCTCGGCTGTTCAGGGCGGCGACTTCAAGGGCTTCACCGAAGTCAACGTCGACTTCTACAAGCCGATCATCGACGCCCGTAAGGCCACCATCGGCGGCTGATCCCGACGCATCCCAGAAGACCGCCGGTCGGACTTGGCCGGCGGTCTTTCCTTTCCGACTTTTCGAAGGACTTGGCGCAATGGCCATGACGGCGACACAGCCCCCCTTGAGTGAACGCGGCGCAATCGTCGAGCGCCACTGGCAGGAACTCGCCGCCCGGCGGCGCATGTATACCGGCCTCGGCGCCGTGATCCTGATCCTTGCGATCACAGGGTCGCTTTGGTTCGCCAACGAGACCAATGCCGGAAAGTTCTTCGACCGCCTTCCCTACTTCTTCGACTTTGTCGGCGAGCTCGTCCCCCGCGATGGCTGGGAGATCGGCCGCGCGCTGTTCGACCTGCCCTCGCCCTATGACGACGGCAGCATGAAGTTCAACTATCCGGAAGGCCGGTTCTATCTGACGGAGAGCTTCTATCTGCCGGAATACGTTCACAAAATGCTGGAGACGGTGAACATCGCGCTGTTCTCGACCATCATCGCCGTGATCTTCGGCTATGCGCTCGCTTTCCTCGCGGCCCGCAACACCATGCCCTACGCCTTCATCCGCTGGCCGGTCCGCCGCGTGATGGAAATCCTGCGCGCCTTTCCGGAAGTCGTCATTGCCGGCTTCTTCCTCGCCATTCTCTCGCTTGGGCCGATCCCCGCCATCATCGCCGTCACGGTGCACACGATCGGCGCGCTCGGTAAGCTCTTTTTCGAAGTGATCGAGAATGCCGACATGCGTCCCGACGAAGGCTTACGTGCTGTCGGCGCCAACTGGTTCGAGCGGGTCTGGTTCGGATTCACACCCCAGGTCATGCCGAACTTCATGAGCTACTTCCTGCTGCGTCTCGAAATCAACGTGCGCGCGTCCACCATCATCGGCGCGGTCGGCGGTGGCGGGATCGGCGAAGCGCTCCGGCTTTCGATCGGCCAGGGCCATGAAGCCAAGACGCTGGCGATCATTCTTCTCCTTCTCTCGACGGTCATCGCCGTCGACCAGTTTTCAGCCTGGTTGCGCCGTAAGCTCGTCGGTGAACAGGCCTTCCAGTCGGTCACGTGAGGTTCTCCATGTCGATGATCAACGCAGCCGAACTGAACCGCCTCGCCGAGCGCTATCCCCATGTGCTGGAGCGCAGCTTCTGGCAACGCTACCGGGCGCCGATCTCGATCGGTGTGCTGGGGATCTACTTCCTGTTCTGCTGGTGGTTCTTCGCCATCGGCAAGACGCTGACCCAGGCCAACTGGGGCATCGCCGGCAACTATCTCGCCGACTGGGTTTCCTACGAGATCCGCCCCGAGTTCGACATCGATGCCGACGGCGCGATGACGATCAACTATCCGCGCTTCGATCCGATCGGCCCGAACCCGAACCCGGACTGGATCGAGACGACCCGCGAGACCATGACTCGCCAGGCCGCAGCTCCGACCGAGAGCTCGGCAGCGGCAGCAGCACCGGCTGCACCCGCGGCCGGATCCACCTTCAGCTTCATGGCGGCACCGGCACCTGAGACAAGCACGAGCCCAACCGCAGCGGAAGCCCAGACGGCTCCGACGACGCCTACCACCGAGGACGTCATCACCTCAGCGCGCGTTTCACTGGGAGGCGACGCGTCCGTCGACATAAATGGCGATCGCGTCCTGCTGAAGCGGGGCGATCAGACGATCGCGCTCTTGCTCGACCGCAAGGCCGATACGGTCACCATTGAAGGCGCGGGCGCCGATTGGGTCGAGCAGCGACAGCCCGGCGGACGCGTCACCGCCTATTTCGGCACCGCCGGCTGGCTCGACGTGTCCTCCGATCGCGTCCGGGTTCGCAACCGCTTCCTGGGATGGGCCAACTTCATCTTCGACATCAACTCGCCCTTCTTCGGCCTGTCCGCAGGCCAGGTGGTGGAGAAGATCACATCGGCAGACCGCATCGATCCGAAGATGAGCAACCTGGCGCTGGCCTGGAACAACATCCTCTACAATTCGTCCTGGCAGCATCTCGACGTTTGGACCAAGCTGCTGCAGACCATCGTCATGGCTTTCATGGGAACGCTTCTCGCCGTTCTGGTCGCCTTCCCGCTGTCCTTCATCGCCGCGCGCAACATCACCCGCAACCGGCCCGTCAACCAGCTAACCAAGCGCTTCTTCGACTTCGTCCGATCGGTCGACATGCTGATCTGGGCGCTGTTCTTCACTCGCGCCTTCGGCCCCGGACCGCTGGCCGGTATCTCGGCCATCTTCGTCACCGATTCCGGCACGCTTGGAAAACTTTATGCCGAAGCGCTGGAGAACATCGACGACAAGCAGCGCGAGGGCATCAAGTCGGTCGGCGCACCCTCCATGGCAGTCCAGCGCTTCGGCGTCTTGCCCCAGGTGATGCCGGTCTTTGCCTCCCAGGCGCTCTACTTCTGGGAATCGAACACCCGCTCGGCCACCATCATCGGTGCCGTCGGTGCCGGCGGCATCGGTCTGAAGCTCTGGGAAGCCATGCGCACCAATTCCGACTGGGAAAATGTTGCCTACATGGTGCTCTTGATCCTGATCGTGGTGTTTCTCTTCGACGCCATCTCCAATAGCCTGCGCTCACGCCTGATCGGCAAGAGTCGCCACTGAAATGCAAGGCGCGGGGATGAAAACCCGCGCCATCCGATACGAAAGACATGCACGTGCGTTACGCCCTCTATTTCGCCCCGGCCGCCGACGATCCGCTCAACCTGACGGCAGCGGAGTGGCTCGGGCGCGATGCCTACAACAATGTCGGCTATGCAAGGGCAGCGGAGGGCGGTCTTTCGGCCGAAGACACGGATGCGCTAACGGCCGATCCCAGGCGCTACGGCTTTCACGCAACACTCAAGGCTCCCTTTCACCTGGAAGAGGGCAAAAGCGAAGCGGATCTCCTGAAGGCGATGGAAGCCTTTGCCGCGGATACCTCCGCCTTCGATATCCCGTCCGTGATCGTCGGCCAGCTCGGTCATTTCTTCGCACTGGTTCCCGACACCCTTCATCCGCCGCTGCAGAAGTTCGCAGCCGATGTGGTCGAAACCTTCGAGCCCTTCCGCGCCCCACTTTCCGAAGCGGATATCGCAAGGCGCAAGCCGGACACACTGCCGGAGCGTCAGCGTGAAAACCTGATGCGCTGGGGTTATCCTTACGTGTTCGACGACTTCCGCTTCCACATGACGCTGACCGGACCCGTGCCGGAAGCCCAGGTGCCTGTCATGGCCAGCATCCTGAAACAGCGCTTCGCTGAGTTCATCGGTCGCCCCCTGCGGATCGACGGTCTTGCACTCTTCATCGAGCGCGAGCGCGGCGCCCCTTTTCTTGTCCATTCATGGCTGCCGTTGAAGGCTGCCCAACAGAACGGCTGATCCCATGTCCGAACAGATCTTTTCCAATGCCCGCATCGTCCTCGAAGACCGAATCGTCGACGGCAGTGTCGTGGTCCGTGACGGCCTGATCGCCGAAATCGACGAGGGCCCGAGCCGCACCGGCGAAGACTTGGGCGGCGACTACCTTATTCCGGGTCTGGTCGAGCTGCACACCGACCACCTGGAGTCCCATTACTCGCCCCGCCCCGGCGTGCGCTGGCACATGACCTCGGCCATCCAGGCCCATGACGCCCAGATCGTCACCTCCGGCATCACCACCGTCTTCGATTGCCTGCGTATGGGCTCGGACGAGGACGGCGGCTTCGACAAGGGCGAGATGCGCGACATGGCGGATGCCATTCAGGCCGCCGAACGCGACGACCGCCTGCGCGCGGAACACCTCATCCACCTGCGCTGCGAAGTCGCCTCTAACAATGTGCTGGAGCATTTCGCTGACTTCGAGAACGACCCGCATGTGCGCCTGGTCTCGCTGATGGACCATTCCCCGGGCCAGCGCCAGTTCCAGACGATGGAGCAGTACACGCTCTACTACAAGACCAAGCGCGGCCTGACCGACGAACAGTTCGCCCGCTTCGTCGAGAGCCGCCTGCAGCTCTCCGCGCGCTTTTCGGCGCTGCATCGCGATACACTCGCCAAGGCCTGCGCCGAACGCGGCATCACGGTCGCAAGCCATGACGATGCGACGCTCGCCCATGTCGAGGAAGCGAAGGGCCATGGCGTGAAGCTCGCTGAATTTCCGACCAGCATCGAGGCCGCAGAGGCCTCGCACCAGTCCGGCATGAGCGTGCTGATGGGGGCCCCTAACGTCGTGCGCGGCAAGTCCCATTCCGGCAACATCGCCGCCCGCGATCTCGCCAAGCGCGGCGTGCTCGACGTCCTTTCCTCCGACTACGTACCGCTCAGCCTCCTGCATGCGAGCTTCGTGCTGGCCGACGAGATCGACGGCATTTCGCTCCCCCAGGCGATTGCCATGGTAACATCAACGCCCGCCCGCACCGTCAGCCTGTCCGACCGTGGCCGCATCGAAACGGGGCTGCGCGCCGATCTCGTCCGCGTGCGCCGCGATCAAGGCGTACCCGTGATCCGCGCCGTCTGGCGGGAAGGGCGTCGGGTGGCCTGATGACGCAAGCAGCGACAGGCATAGCCGCAGAACGCGACCCGGCACGCGGCACGGTCATTGCCGTTGTCGGCCCAAGCGGCGTCGGCAAGGACAGCCTGATGGACCTCGCCCGCAAACACTTTTCGGGTCGCGCGGATATACGCTTTGTCCGTCGCATGATCACCCGCCCCAAGGATTCGGTTGGCGAGGACCATGACGCAGTGACAGCGGAGGCCTTCGAGGCGCTCACGCGCTCGGGCGCTTTCGCCGTCAGCTGGAAAGCCCATGGCCTGGGCTACGGCATCCCCGCCGACGTCCATGACGATCTCGCGGCCGGTCGGGTCGTGATCGTCAACGGTTCCCGCTCCGCCCTCGACGCCTTCAGCGCCGCATTCCCCCGACTGCTGGTGGTGAACATCACGGCACGCCCGGACGTGCTGGCAAAGCGCCTGACGGCCCGAGGCCGCGAGACCGCAGCGGATATTGAAGCCCGTCTCAAACGATCGAGCGAACCACTGCCGCCGCAGCTAGACACTGTCAGCATCGACAATAGCGGCGAGCTGGAAGCGGCAGGCAAGGAACTGGTGCGGCTGATCGAAAGTCTGCTGTCCAAAGACTGATCTTGAAGCTGCCCCTCAGGCAGCGTCAGGCCGCCGCGTCATCTGACGGTACAATGCATAGGCTGCAGCCAGCACGATGCCCAGGGAAACCCCGAAAAGCCCGCCACCGAAAACCCCTGCGATCAACAGGGCTTTACGTCCCGGCCCATCGGCCGCCTGAGGCGGGAAGGCTTCGGCAAGGATCCGCACATTGCTGGAATAAAGGCTCATCTCGGCCGCCGTTTCTTCGCTGCGCTTCAGAACGGTCTCATAGACGTCGCGCGCAGCTTTAGCTTTCCGTTCGAGTTCGCTGAGTTCGATCAATGCCGTCGAATTGGTGGCCTGGGACGCCTTCTGGACATTCAGTTCCTTGAGCAGATCGGCCTCTTCCTTCTGGGCCGACTGATAGGCACTGCGGGCGGCGACAACCATGCGCTCCAGCTCGAGCCGGATCTGCCGTTCGATGTCTGCAAGCGATGCCTTGGCAGACTGCAACTGGGGATGTCTCGGTCCAAGACGCTCCGTCAGACTGCTGACATTGGCAGAGAGACCGGCATATTGGGTGCGCAGATCGCCAAGTGTCCGGGACGCCGCGGCGTCGCCGACAAGCACGTCGTTGATATCGAGGTTGGAGACGATGTCGAGCTGCGCCTTGGCCTCGATGATCTTCTGCTGTGCCGTGACGAGCAGGTCGTCGAGAGATTGCAGGCGCTTGTTGGAAATCTGATCGCCGCCAACCGAGAAGAGGTCATTCTTGGAGGTGAAGGCGCGGACCTCCGCCTCGGCCGCGATGACCGCCTTGCGCAGCTCGGTCAGCTGATTGACGAGACTGGTATTGACGCTTCCGAAGCTGTCTTCGGCATTGACGCGGCTGTCCTTGAGATAGGCCGCCACCAGGGAATTGGCGATCGCCGCAGATTTGTCCGCGTCCCGCGTCGTCACCTTCACCTGGAAGATGAACGTGCCCTCCTGGCGCGAGACAAGCACCTGCTTCTGCAGGGCCGAGATGACCCGGTTCAGGTCGGTTGCCGCATCGCCGGAGGACTGCCCGAGGAATTCGGGATCCGTGGTGAGTTTCAGATTGCTGGCGACGGTTTCCATCACCCTGCGCGAGGTGATGATCTGGGTCTGGCTGTCGATCGTGGCATTCAGAACCTCGGGCGACGTGGCCCGGTCGTTTTGCACCAGTTCGACAGCAAGCTTTTGCGGATCGAAATAAAGCGTCGCGGCAGCGCTGTACCGTTTTGCAATGAGCGTCGTCCCGGCTCCGCCGATCAGCGCAAACACCACGGCCAGCGCAAGCAGAAGCAGCCGATATCTCCAGGCCGCGAGAGCAACGAATTTGAGATCGATGACCAGCGGCTTGTCACCCCCATGCGGGATATCCGCTTCGGCGCTTGCCAGCGCAGGCTCCGGCAAGGGTTCACGAGCATCTTCGACAGACTCGTCCTCATCGGCGGGCGGCTCGCTCTGGAGCTGCCAGCCAAAGCGCTCCTGCGCGCGCCGCTCGATGTCATCCATCGTGAGGGGCCGGCGGTAGCGCTGCTCAGGTCCGTCCGACGCACCGGCAGACGTGCCTAGATAGCGACGCAAGCTGACGCTCGACGCACCCGATGGAGAGGTGGACGGTGCCGTTCTCCTGATCTGTCGTGGGTCGAACTCTGCCATACCGGGAACTGCATCCTTCAAATGTCATGCGCATGAACGAGGGCCTCCGCCTTAAGGGCGTCGAGACCATCGTTTCTTGCTGAACTATGAGGATTTACGGTTAATTAAGTCTTATCATTCGGCTGGAATGGCAACGCACCAGCCTGGTTTGGCAGCCTCAGACTGAAGCGCGGGAAGCAGCACGGAAAGCTGTTTGCGATCACCCTGCGCCGAGGGCTGAATGTTGTTGCCCTCCTCTGGCGACCACCAGTCTCCGCCGGCCCAGTAGGTCCAGCCGAGCCACACATCGGAATCGGACTCCATCTGTCCGATCATGCGCGTCAAGCCTTCGAGGCATTCCGGCTCCTTCGAGCCGCCGAACTCGCCGAGAAAGGCGCGCTTGTCATGCAGACGCAGCCAATCGGAGAGCTTTGCCATGCCGTTGACGGCAAGCTCTGCATTGACGCAGGCCTCGTTCGTCCCCGACAGATCCTTGTCCATGTACTGGTGGACTTCGAAGGCATAGTTGTCGATCGGATCGACGACCCCCAGCATAACCTCGGCATTGGATCCTCGACCGAAATCCTCACCCCAGGTGACGACACCACTCCAATGGGTCCCGGGCACCAGAATGAGATTGCGGGCACCCACGGCACGAATGCCCGCGATTGCCTGGTTTGCCGCATCGAGCCAGACGGCAGGGGCCACGTCGTGAGGCTCGTTCATCAGTCCGAAAGCGATGCCGTCCTGATTGGCGAACTCGGATGCAAGCCTGATCCAGAACTGCGCAAACTGGCGTGCAGGCACCTGGTCCGAGCCGATATTGTGACCGGAGTAATAGCCGAAGTTATGGGGATCGAGGATGACGATCAGCCCCTTCTCCCGCAGACCGTCGACGCTTGCCTTCAGGCGTTCGAGCTCGGTCCTGTCGAACCCTTCCCCCAGGCGCGGCTGAAGGCGCTCCCACTTAAAGGGCAGGCGCACCGTATCGAAGCCCTTGCCGGCAAAATACTCGACCGTGGGCGCCGATGGATAGGTGAAGTTGACCCCCTCCACACCATCGACCTCGCCGTATTCGGCGCCGGAAATGTTGAGACCGCGAAAGCAGAGATCCGCCGGACCCGCATGACTGGGACCCGCCATCATCAGCATCATGAAGCTGCTCAGCGCAGCTTGAAAACGTGGCAATCGCTTCGGTTTGGCATTCATGGCGCAGTCCCTGTCATGCATTGTGCGCCCTGGGCGCCTGGCCAACCCGCGACTGGCGCTCGGATGAAAGAAAGCGACCGACCGGGACTTCGAAGAGGTAGTAGCTGGCAAGGCCGACCAGGGTGGACATGAGCATCATCACCACCACGAAGAGGGTATCGCTCTGCAGGATGTCGATGACCCGGGTGTAGACCATCCGGGAGCCCGCCAGCGTGAAGATGTGCGTGAGATAGATGGAATAAGACGCGTCGCCGAGGATCCGCAGCCAACGCCAGGCCTTGAGGTCCGGAAGGCGGATGGCGGTTGCAAAGAAGATGATAACGGCCGCCGGAAGACCGATCGTGATCAGTCGGGGCATGTCGAAGCCACGATAGTCGTTGAACAGCAGGGCTGCAAAGCCAAGCGGGACGGCGAAAATGACGACGGGCGCCGTGAAGGACAAACCGGTCTTGTAGATCCGGCCCAGGATGACGCCGGCGACGAATTCGAAAATCACGGTGTCGCCATAGAAGCGCGCGGCCGTACTCTCAGGCGCCAGATTGGCGATGGCGAAGATGCTGCCGATGAGAAGCGCAATGGCCAGACTTCGGTGACGCACGGGCACCAGAAGACACAGGCCAAAGAGGAAATAGAAATACATCTCGTAGTTCAGCGTCCAGCCGGGAACGATGAGTGGCGCAATCATGTCGCCGGCGGGATCGGACGGATTGATCCAGGGCAGAAAGGCAAGCGACGCCAGAATATGCGGGACGTCGAACTGGGTCGATTTGAGGATCTGCGGGAGAACAAAGGCGACGGCCGCGGCGGCCAGCGTCACGGCCCAGTAGAGCGGGACAACCCGACGGACACGTTTCCACCAGAAATCGCCGACCGTTTGCGGCTTGTCCGAAGTCGTGATCCACATCACGAAGCCGCTGAGGACGAAGAACAGATCGACCCCGCTCTTGCCGAACAGATAGTCGGTGATCCACGCATCCGGATTGAGCTTCTCCATCTGCAGGATCGCATGAAAATAGACGACGAGGAGAGCTGCGATCGCCCTGATATACTGCAGTTGAACGCACATGAGTGTTGGCAATCCGTCAGATGGCAGGCGTGCATTATGGGACGCTTATAGCCCGCGGACTGTCTGATTGTCCCCTCACACCTTGCAACGCGGTTAATGCTGCTCTCTTTCGCTGACGCGCATATGGCCGACGAGCAGCCAGAGCAGCGAAGCAACCTTGATCGAGAAGATCGCATTGCCTCCGATCATCATGTTGAGCGAGATGAAGATGGCCAGCGCAAAGGCACACCGTTTCTGGGCCGCGGTTCGTCCAGCCGGGAAGAAGCTGACAAAGAGCCAGAAGGCCAGGAGGCCGAAGACCGTGCTGGCATTGATGACATAGATGTAGCCGCTATCGGCGAGGCTCGCGAGATTGCGAATATCAAGGGCAAGCAGCTCGATGAAATCGAGGTTGAAGAAGCCCTTCATCGTCAGCACGATGCGGCCATCGAACGTGTCCCCGCTTGCATCCGGCCGCAACAGGTAGACCACGGCACCCGCACAGATGACGAGGGGCATGATCAGGGGCCTGACACCGTTTGGTGTCTTGGGAAACAGGAAATAGCCAATCAGGCAGATGAACGAGAAGGCGAGCATGCTGCGCGAGTCGTTCGTCAGCAGGATGAAGACAATGGTCGCGACGATGAGACTGCGATCGAACCGGGCGATCCGGTCGAAGCGGCTGACCAGATAGATGCAGAGCACGCCGGAGAAATTGGCGAGCGACACCTGCTCGAGAAACAGCGAGGAGGTGCGATGATCGCTGAGCCCGAAGGAGAAGCGCCCCGGGATGTTGATCGCATTCTGGAAGATCTTGGCGCCGCCAAACGCCACCTGCTCGAGGCCGCGCGTGTTGGTGAAGTAGAGCGCCGGGTAGAACACGTCCTCGTAGATCCGCGTGAAAAAGATCTCGACAATCAGAACCGACAGAATGAAAAGACAGCAGATCCGGAAAACGAAGGCGAGGCTGCGCCCGTCCGTCATCATCCCGAGCTGGCAGAAGACGCCGATGATCAACACGTTGCGGAAGAAATCGACAAAGGCCATGCCGTTGACGACGGAGGTATAGACCATGACCAGGCCGAAGAAGCCCACCAGCGTCACGATCGGAAGCGCCTCTTCCGACAGGCCACGATAGAGCAGGTAGAGCAGCGCCACGAAGAGCAGCGAGATCTCGACGAGCGCCACATGCGAGAAGCCCAGAGGCATCACATGCGCGTTGATGACCGCGAGAAAGCCGTTGTACATGACGGCAAGCGGCACCACGATCCGCACAAGCCGCCCCCCCGCCCCGATATCGGCAACGGACCTGGCCTGGTGATCATGAAAAGCGCTGCTGCTCATGGCTAAGCGTTACCCGACTCGCGACAGGGCGAGAAGTGCCTGGACATTGCTGAAGGCCGATGAATGCTGCAACAAGCACACCCGATCGATGCTGGATACTGCGGCACGTATGCGCCAAACGTCCTAGCAAAGCCATGCAAGAGCGAATGTGACGGTTTTTCCGGCTTTTGTCTTGACACCCTGCCCACCCTCACGTATGCGACGCTCGACTTAAAGCGTGGGCGAACTGCGCCTTTTGTTCTTCGCGATCCGCGAAGTGCACCGGCGGGATCAAAAGTCCCGCTCCTCCGACTGGCAAAAAGACGGCCCCTCGCAAGGGGAGAGCCGGAACGAACATGAAAGGATAAAAAATGTTCGCAGTCATCAAGACCGGCGGTAAGCAGTACCGCGTCAATGCCAACGACGTGCTGACCATCGAAAAGCTGGAAGCCGAAGCTGGCGCAACCATCGAATTCACCGAGATCCTGGTCGTCGGCGAAGGCGAATCCGCAACCATCGGCGCGCCCTTCGTGGCCGGCGCCAAGGTCACTGCGGAAGTTGTCGAGCAGACCCGCGGCAAGAAGGTCATCGCCTTCAAGAAGCGTCGTCGCCAGAACTCCAAGCGTTCGCGCGGCCATCGTCAGCACCACACCGTGGTGCGCATCACCGACATCGTCGCTGCCTGAAGCGCGTCTAACTACAAGGTTTAAAGGAGAACTCCCATGGCACACAAAAAAGCTGGCGGTTCCTCGCGCAACGGTCGCGATTCCAATTCCAAGCGCCTCGGCGTGAAGAAGTTCGGTGGCGAAGTCGTCATTCCGGGCAACATCA
>JAIXSF010000058.1 GCA_027484835.1 Rhizobiaceae bacterium
AGGCTGAGGACAACCGGAGCCTGAGCGAAACGGAGCGGCTTCGTCGCGACGAGCAGAAGGCCCAAGAGGCGGCCGAAGTGCAGTTTGCCGTCGACCGTCTGGCCGGTGGTCTGCAGAAGCTTTCGGATGGTGATCTGGCTGTCGAGCTCGGCGAGCGTTTCGCCGAGCATCTCGACCCGTTGCGGGTCAACTTCAACCATTCGGTCGAGCGGCTGCGCGACGCCATGCGCTCGGTCGGCGAAAATGCCCGGGCGATCGATGCAGGGGCAAGCGAGATGCTGGCTGCGGCCGACGACCTGTCGAAGCGGACCGAGCAGCAGGCGGCCTCCGTCGAGGAAACGGCAGCTGCGCTCGAGCAGGTGACGACGGCGGTCAAGGATAGTGCAATCCGGGCCGAGGAGGCCGGTGCGCTGGTCGGGCGCACGCGGGTCGGTGCCGAGCAGTCGGGCGAGGTTGTCCGTCGTGCCGTCGACGCGATGCACGCGATCGAGAAGTCGTCGAGCGAGATTTCGAACATCATCGGGGTCATCGACGAGATCGCCTTCCAGACCAACCTTCTGGCGCTGAATGCCGGCGTCGAAGCAGCCCGTGCCGGCGAGGCGGGCAAGGGCTTTGCCGTGGTTGCCCAGGAAGTCCGGGAACTTGCCCAGCGGTCCGCGAGCGCTGCCAAGGAGATCAAGGGCCTTATCAACACCTCCGGCGAGCAGGTGCGTCATGGCGTGGCCCTTGTCGGGGAAACCGGCAAGGCGCTGGAGGTGATCGTCCGCGAAGTGCAGGAGATCAACCGGAATGTCGCGGCGATCGTGACTTCGGCGCGCGAACAGTCGACCGGGCTTGCCGAGATCAATTCTGCCGTCAACCAGATGGACCAGGGCACGCAGAAGAACGCGGCCATGGTCGAGCAATCAACGGCTGCCTGCCATGGCCTTGCCCAGCAGGCGACGGCACTGACGCAGCTGCTCGGGCAGTTCAGGTTCGGCGACGAGGCACAGCAGCGGCCCACGACACCGCGCGTTGCGCCGGCCGCAGCCCGCAGCCAGCCGCAGGTCTCGCCTGCGCGGGCTCTCGGTCGCAAGATTGCCACGGCCTTCCACGGCAACGCGGCCGTGGCCAGCGACTGGTCGGAATTCTGAAGGATTCGGACTTCAACAGGAGACTAAGGAACGGGGCAGGGTTGCCCCGTTTCGCGTTTGGCGGGCCGTGACGAGCAAGCGCTCAATCATTCAAAAGCCTGATCGGTTCATTCGCCGAATTGGCTTGTCGCCGGGGCCGCCCGGCGTTTATGCGGGGCTGGGAACCGCTGAACCGGATGTTTCGTTGCGGTCCGCAGATCCGTTCAGGAGCGACATGCTGAAATATATCGACTGGATCTGGGCGGTTCTCGCCGGTGCGCTGCTCGCCGTCATGGTGACGATCAACAGCGGGCTTGCGGCACTGACGACACCTTTTACCGCTTCCTGGGTCGTTCACGGCGTGGGCGGTGTGGTCGCATTCGTCCTGCTGATGGCCAATGGTGCTGTCGCGCGCCGGGCAGGTCGCTTGCCGGCTCACGGCAAGGCGCCGCTCTGGTCCTATCTCGGGGGAGCCCCCGGTGCCTTTGCGGTGGCACTCAGTTCGATTGCGGTGAATTCCGAACTGGCGCTTGCCGGCGGCCTCTCTCTGCTTCTCGTCGGGCAGATCCTCTTCGGCCTGGTGTCCGACCAGTTCGGCCTGTTCGGCACGCCGAAGAGGGAGCTCAACCGGTTCGACTTTCTGGCAACGGTCTGCGTGATCGGCGGCAGTGCGCTTCTGATCTTCTCGAAGGGGCTTTGAATGCTGGGCGCCGTTCTCATAGCACTGGTTGGCGGTGCGGCCGTTGGCATGAGCCGTTCGATAAACGGGCGGCTGACCATGGATCGCGGGGCCTTCACGGCTTCTGCCTGGAACCACTGGATCGGCTTCCTGCTGCTGACGGTCTACGTGCTGCTCTTCCACCGGATCGGCCTGCCGATGCTCACAGACGTGCCGTTTTTCTATCTGACGGGTGGCGTGATCGGCGCCTGCTTCGTGGTCATCAGCTCCTATGTTTTCCCGCGGATCGGTGCGGCACGTTCGGGTTTGCTGATCATTGGCGGGCAGATGATCACGGGCCTGATCATCGATCTGGTACGCGGGACGGCCGAGTTCCACCCCGGACAGCTGGCGGGGGTCGCCCTGATCCTGACCGGCATCTATCTCACCCGCTTTACGCGGTGAGCTGCCACGCCTGAGCGAGGGCACCTGACCTCTTGCATTTTAGCGATTTCGGAAACGATCGATTTCGATTTGGCGCGTAGCCTGCATGGACCGGAACACCCGACGGAGGTGCATCCCATGTCGAACTTCGCCTATCGCACAGCACCGCATGCCAGAGAGGCCGAGATCATCGGTCGCAAGGCGCTTGAATTCCTGACAAAGAACCGGCTCGATCTCACGCCACGCAATTTCGAGCTGATCTATGAGGTTTTGACGGGACGGGACAAGGCGCTCCGGGAGGCGTTCGTGGCGCTGCCGAAACCGGTCAGTCAGGCTGCCTTGTCGATGGTCGCCCAGCAGTTCCTGCCCGAGCGGCCTCTGCTTGCCAGCTTGAAAAGTGCAAGCGAAGAAGCGCTCGGCGCGCTTGACAGTTTTCGCAAGGTGCTCGAAGGCGGAACGGTCACAGTCGTCGAGGCACAGCAGGGGGCGACCGAGGAATTGGCGGCACTCGACGGACAGATCGGCCATTGCATCGACGCGCTGCAGGCCGTCTCCAGGCTGGTAAAATCCGAGACGCCGGATCTCGCGAACCAGGAGCACCTGAGCGCACAGCTTGATTTTGGTCTGCCGGGTTATTCTGCGCTGGAGGAACGGTTGGCGTTGCTTTTCGGCGATGGCATGCCGGAGGACGGGGTGAGCCTCATGCTATGCCGTATCGACGGGCTCGACCCGATGAGCCGCAGCGGGCTTTCCAAGGTCGGCGACTACATGAAGAACACGCTGGCGCGCTTCACGAACCGGTTGCTCGACCGCAACGACACGGCCTACTGGACCGCTCCGGATGAGCTCAGTCTTCTCGTCGGGTCAAGCAGCGAGAGCTATATCGCGCAGCTCGGCGAAAAGATCTCCCGCGTCGTGTCGGATGCAGAAACGATCGCACGGCGGTCGATCACCGCCATGCCGGCGCTTGCGTGTCATATCGGCTGTGCCCGGACGCATCGGCCGGTCCCTGCTGCACAGCTTTATGGTGCTGCCCGCCAATCGCTGCAGCGTGCGCAACTGAGCCAAAGCCTGGTTCCAGTGTTCAGCGAAGTGTCTGCGGATGCGGCGACATTGCGCCGTTACGAAGCGCTTTACGGCCGGCGAATGCGCTGAGCCGATGTTGTGCGATCGCAGCGGATCCGCATGCTGACCAAATTGTAATCTGGTCTGCGGCGCAAATGCTTTGCCGTCCCGGGCAAAGCGCCTATATCGCTTCTCATGTTCCAAGCTGTTGCCCGCCTCTTCGAAAACTGGCTCGATCCCTTTGCCCGGACGGATGATCTTCGTCCGCCGGAGAAGACCTGGGCCTTCGTCTGGTTTTACGTGCGTCAGGCCAAGCTCGCATTCTTCCTGATGGCGGTGTTCGGCGGCGCGGTCGCGGTTCTGGAAGCGGGCCTGTTCTGGTTCGTCGGACGGCTGGTCGATCTTCTCGATACGGTGCCGAAGGATGCCGGCTGGGATGGCCTGATCGCGGCCCATGGTGGCGAGCTTCTGGCGATGGCGCTCATCATCCTCATCGGGCGGTTTGTGGTCGTGACGATCGGCGCTCTGGTCGAGGAGCAGGTGATCGTTCTCAACTTCTTCAATCTCGTTCGCTGGCAGGCGCATGCGCATGTGGCCCGCCAGTCGCTTTCCTTCTTCCAGAACGATTTTGCCGGCCGCATCGTCACCAAGGTCTGGTCGGCCGGGCAATCGACCGGGGACCTTCTGACCTCGCTCCTGCAGGTCGTGTGGTTCATGGTGATCTACACAGTCTCGACCATGGCGCTGGTCGCGCAGCTCGACTGGCGGCTGGCCGCGATCATCGGCGCCTGGGTGGCGATCTTCCTGATGCTTGCACGCTACTTCGTTCCCAAGATCCGTCATCATGCCAAGCAGACGGCCGAAGCGTCGTCGATGCTGAACGGGCGATTGGTCGACAGCTATTCGAACATCCAGACGCTGAAGCTGTTCGCCCGCGAGCGGCAGAACGACCACTATATCCGCGCCGGCTTCGATCGCTTCCAGGATACGCTCCGACCCTTCGCGCGGCTTCTGACGGGCGTGCGGGCATCGCTTGCCATCCTCTCGGGATTCATGATCCTGATGGTGGCGGTGCTCTCCGTCGATCTGTGGTTTTCCGGTGCGGTGACCGCCGGGGGAGTGGCCTTCACGCTCGGCCTCGTCCTGCGCCTCAACATGCTCTTGGGACGGATGATGACGCAGCTCAACGGCATCATGCGCAACATCGGTACGATCCAGAATTCGGCCGAACTGGTGGCCAAGCCCATTGGCCTCACCGACAAACCGGATGCCGCAAAGCTGAAGGTGAATTCGCCTGAAATCCGGTTTGAGGATGTCAGCTTCCATTACGGTCGGAAGAAGGGCGCGATCGACCATTTGACCTTGACCATTCAGCCGGGTGAGAAAGTCGGTATCGTCGGACGCTCCGGGGCGGGCAAGTCGACGCTCGTCAATCTGCTTCTGCGCTTCTACGATCTGGAAGGCGGGAAGATCGTGATCGATGGGCAGGATATCTCCAGTGTCACCCAGGAAAGCCTGCGCTCGCAGATCGGCATGGTCACCCAGGATACCGCACTCCTGCACCGCTCGATCCGCGACAACATCCTCTTCGGTCGCGAGGATGCGACGGACGAGCAATTGGTGAAGGCTGCAGAACGGGCGGAAGCGCTCGATTTCATCCAGCGGCTGGAAGACCAGCGCGGCCGCAAGGGCTTCGACGCGCATGTCGGCGAGCGCGGGGTCAAGCTCTCCGGTGGCCAGCGCCAGCGGATCGCGATCGCGCGGGTGATGCTAAAGGACGCGCCGATCCTGGTGCTCGACGAAGCCACATCTGCACTCGACTCGGAAGTGGAAGCGGCGATCCAGTCCAATCTCGACCGCTTGATGCAGGGCAAGACGGTTCTTGCCATCGCACACCGTTTGTCGACCATCGCAGCGCTCGATCGGCTTGTCGTCATGGACAAGGGCCGGATCATCGAACAGGGCACCCACAGGGAACTGGTTGAGCTCGGCGGACTTTACTCGGAACTCTGGGCGCGCCAATCCGGCGGTTTCCTCGACACGGGCGCCGAGCTGGCGAGCGTCTGAGCTTCGAGCTTTGGCCGCATTGTGCCAACTGACTGCATTGCTTAGCGAACTGCCGGTCACACTTGCTTTAAATCAAGCAATTGGGGATCGTTTCCACGAAATCCGCGACATCGTGGCTCCTTGCCTGCGGAAGACTGGACAGAATAGATTATCGGGCTTAGAACGCGCCAATCTGGCGGGGAATCTGTGGCTGCTCAGTGGCCGCATTGTGATTCCCGCTGCGGGGGCAAATGCGGTATGTCGCAGGATTGCGAGAGGAAAAAGTGACCGTGAGCGAACACGAGACAACGACACAAAATGCGGGCGAGCCTACGCGCCGCGACTTTCTCTACATGGCGACCGGTATTGCCGGCGCGGTTGGTGCGGCTTCGTTCGCATGGCCGTTCATCGATCAGATGCGTCCGGATGCATCGACGCTCGCGCTCGCTTCGATCGAAGTGGACGTGGCAGCGCTCGAGCCGGGCATGTCGCTGACGGTCAAGTGGCGCGGCAAGCCGGTGTTCATCCGCAACCGTACCGACAAGGAAGTCGAAGAGGCCAAGGCCGTTCAGCTGGCCGACCTCAAGGACCCGGTTGCCCGCAATGCCAATATCGATGCGTCGGCGGAAGCCACGGATCTGGCGCGTTCGGCCGGCGAGGGCAAGGAAAACTGGATCGTCATGATCGGTTCCTGCACCCATCTCGGCTGCGTTCCGCTCGGTCAGGCCGGCGATTTCGGCGGCTGGTTCTGTCCCTGCCACGGCTCGCACTACGATACGGCGGGCCGTATCCGCAAGGGTCCCGCACCGGCCAATCTGGCGGTTCCGACCTTTGCATTCACATCCGACACTGTCATCACGATCGGCTGAGGGGATAAGACAAGATGAGTGGCCATTCGAGTTACCAGCCGTCCACTGGCGTCGAGAAGTGGATCGATGCGCGCCTTCCGCTGCCGCGTCTGATGTATGACAGCTTCGTTTCCTATCCGGTTCCGCGCAACCTGAACTATGCCTACACCTTCGGTGGCATGCTCACCGTCATGCTGCTCGTGCAGATCCTGACGGGTGTCGTGCTCGCCATGCACTATGCCGCTGAAACGACCGTCGCGTTCAACTCGGTCGAAAAGATCATGCGCGACGTCAACAACGGCTGGCTGCTGCGCTACATGCACGCCAACGGCGCATCGTTCTTCTTCATCGCCGTCTACCTGCATATTGCCCGTGGTCTCTATTACGGCTCCTACAAGGCGCCGCGCGAAATCCTCTGGATCCTCGGCGTGGTGATCTTCCTGCTGATGATGGCGACCGCCTTCATGGGCTACGTCCTTCCCTGGGGTCAGATGTCCTTCTGGGGCGCGACCGTTATCACCGGCTTCTTCACGGCCTTCCCGTTCGTCGGCGAGTGGATCCAGCAGTTCCTGCTTGGCGGCTTTGCCGTCGACAACCCGACGCTGAACCGCTTCTTCGCGCTGCACTACCTGCTGCCGTTCATGATCGCCGGCGTGGTCATCCTGCACGTCTGGGCGCTGCACGTCACCGGTCAGACGAACCCGACCGGCGTCGAAGTGAAGTCCAAGACCGACACCGTTCCCTTCACGCCATACGCGACGCTGAAGGATGCGCTCGGCCTGTCCGTCTTCTTGCTGGTTTTCGCCTACTTCATCTTCTACATGCCGAACTACCTCGGCCATCCGGACAACTACATTCCGGCTGACTCGCTGAAGACCCCGGCGCACATCGTTCCGGAATGGTACTTCCTGCCGTTCTACGCCATGCTGCGCGCCATCACCTTCGACGTCCTGTTCATCGACTCGAAGCTCGGCGGCGTTCTCGTGATGTTCGGTGCGATCATCGTCCTGTTCTTCCTGCCCTGGCTCGACACCTCGAAGGTCCGCTCGGCTGTCTACCGTCCGTGGTACAAGCTGTTCTTCTGGATCTTCGTCGCCAACTCGATCCTTTTGGGCTGGCTCGGCGCGATGCCGGCGGAAGGTATCTACGTCGTCCTGTCGCAGGTTGGCACCGCCTACTACTTCGGCTTCTTCCTCGTGATCATGCCGCTGCTCGGTCTTTTCGAGACGCCGCGTCGCATCCCGAACTCGATCACCGAAGCGGTTCTCGAAAAGAGCGGCAAGTCTGCTGCTCCTGCAACCGCCCAAGCCTGAGCACGTGAGAGGAAGATAACAATGAAAAAGCTTGTCACGAGCATTGCGCTGATCGTTGCCATGGCCGGATTTTCCGGCCAGGCACAGGCAGCGGAAGGTGGCGATCTGGCCGAGATGACGCATCATGCCGCGCAGACCGGTCACTACCCGATCCTGAAGCCTGAGCAGATGGACTGGACCTTTGCTGGTCCTTTCGGCAAGTACGACAAGGGCCAGCTGCAGCGCGGCCTGAAGGTTTTCACCGAGGTCTGCTCGGCCTGTCACTCGATGAACCTCGTTGCGTTCCGCACGCTGGAAGACCTCGGCTATTCTGAAGCCCAGGTGAAGGCATTTGCGGCGAACTACGAAGTTCAGGACGGCCCGAACGCCGATGGTGAAATGTTCACCCGTACGGCTGTTGCCTCCGACCACTTCCCGTCGCCGTTCCCGAACAAGGAAGCGGCGGCTGCTGCCAACGGTGGTGCGGCTCCGCCGGACTTCTCGCTGATCGCCAAGGCGCGCGGCGTGACCCGTGGTTTCCCGACTTTCGTCTTTGACATCTTCACCCAGTACCAGCAGGGCGGCCCGGATTATATCCACGCGCTGCTCACCGGTTACCAGGATCCGCCGGAAGGCGTCGAAGTTGCCGAAGGCACTTACTTCAACCCGTACTTCATCGCCGGACAGTCGCTCGCCATGGCGCCACCGCTCTCCGATGGTCAGGTCACCTATGACGACGGCGCGCCGGAAACGCTCGAGCAGTATTCCCGTGACGTTGCCGCTTTCCTGATGTGGGCCGCCGAGCCGCATCTCGAAGACCGCAAGCGCATGGGCTTCATGGTCATGGTCTTCCTCGCGATCTTCACCGCACTGATCTACCTGACGAAGAAGTCGGTCTACGCGAACAAGGAACACTGATCGCTCAGATCACGTTTCACGGAAAAGGCGGTCTTCGGATCGCCTTTTTTTGTTGGGGGCGCCATACCAATCTTGGTACAGTCCCGCGCAACTTCCTTCCGCTCTCAATCGGATGATACATGACCAAGATTGCTCACGAACTCGCCGACGCCATCCGCTCCATTCCCGACTATCCGAAGCCCGGGATCATCTTCCGCGATATCACGACCCTGCTCGGCGACGCGCGTGCCTTCCGACGCGCCATCGACGAACTGGTGCAGCCCTATGCCGGCCTGAAGATCGACAAGATTGCCGGGATGGAAGCGCGTGGCTTCATCCTGGGCGGTGCCGTTGCCCATCAGCTGTCGGCCGGTTTCGTGCCGATCCGCAAGAAGGGCAAGTTGCCGCACGAGACGGTGCGGATCGCCTACAGCCTGGAATATGGTGTGGACGAGATGGAGATCCACATGGACGCCGTGAAGCCCGGCGAGAAGGTAATCCTGGTCGACGACCTGATCGCGACCGGTGGTACGGCCGTCGGCGCCGTGCAGTTGCTTCGCCAGATTGGCGCTGATGTCGTCTCGGCCTGCTTTGTCATTGACCTGCCGGAACTCGGCGGTCGCAAGAAGCTCGAGGCGCTGGGCGTCGAGGTTCGCACGCTCGTGGAATTCGAGGGGCACTGAGCCTTTCGCTTCGACCGGGCGCTGCCGTCCGGTCGACCTTCTGCTTTCGCATCAGCGCTGCGCGAGCGCCAATTTGCCCGCCATCAGCAAGAAGCCACCGGCAAGCAGCCGGTTGACCACCCGCATTCTGTGCGGGCGTTCGACAAGGCCATGGCGCATTGCGGCTGCGGCAAGGCCGTAGAGTGCGAAGACCACGAAAGTCACGGCCATGAAGACGAGGCTGAGGCCTGCCATGGTTGCCAAGGGTTCGGGATCGGCCGGATCGACGAATTGCGGCAGGAATGCCAGGAAAAACAGCGAAAGCTTCGGGTTGAGCAGGTTGATCAACACCGCCTTGCGAATGATCCGCCAGGCTTCACGGCGCGGTTCTGCCGCCTGCTGCTCGGCGAAGCCGCTTCTCCAAAGGCTGATTGCCATCCAGATCAGATAGGCGATGCCGGCATAGCGGATCAGGTCGAACAGACGCGGTTCGGCCGCCACGAGAGCGGCGAGCCCCAGTGCTGCTGCCAGCATATGCGGGACGATACCCAGCGTGCAGCCAAAGGCAGCGATCAGAGCGTTGCGGCGCCCGCCGCCGAGTGCGGCTGCCAGCGTGTAGAGCGCACCCGTGCCGGGCGTTGCGACAATGATCAGGGTCGTCAAAAGGAAATCGGGGGTCATGCTGCTCTCCTGCTTTATCGGGGCGAGCATGCCGGTGTCAGGCGTATTCGTCTTGTACAGGATTGCAGCCGAGACGGGCGCTGCGATAGTTGCCTGGCGTCAGGCCGAAGCGGCGGCGGAATTCGCGGTGCATGTGGCTCTGATCGACGTAACCACAGGCGGCGGCGACCTCGGCGGGCGGCAGGCCTTGCATCAGCAGTCGGCGGCTGAGGTTGGCGCGGCTCTGCATGCGGTAGGCATGGGGCGTGAGGCCCGTGTAGTGCCGAAAGGCGCGGATCAGCTGAAAGCGGCTAAGGCCGGCTTCTCGGGACAGGATCGAGAGGTCAGCAAGTGTTGCCGGGTCCTCGTCCAGGCGCTGGCGAACGCGGGCAAGGCCGGCGGGGAGGGCAGGCACTGCCTCCCGGCGGCAACGCAGCGCCTTTCCAAGAACGAGGACGAGCACCTCGCGCAGGGCGTCTGCAGGGAGTTCTTCCATCCCATGGTCAAACCGGAGATGCAGGGCCGTGAGATGGCTGCGAATGCCTGTGTCAGCGAAGACCGGATATTCGAATTCCAGGTTCGAGGATGAGGAGACCAGATCCGATGTGCTGTCTGCGACGAGGGCCGGCGTCAGGTAAAGCATGTGCCAGCTGCGCGGCGTCCGGCCGATCGGAGCGCCGTCATGCACTTCGCCCGGATTGACCGTGATCAGCTGGCCGGCTTCGGCTTCCACCTGACCTCGACCCGACGCCGAGATCTGGCCGCCGGCGGAGAGAAAGCCGATGCCATAGGTGTCATGGGTGTGTTTGGGAAAGACATGCGCACTGGTTGCCGAGACCGCTTCCAGGCCGCCAAGAGATGTCGGATGGAAGCGGAAGTCGGCCATCGGGGATCACGGGGCCAGTGCTTTGGCGATGTCGCCGGCAAGATCGGCGGGAGCCGTTCGGGGCGAGTAACGGGCAATCGGTTGGCCTTCGCGACCGACAAGGAACTTGGCGAAGTTCCAGCCGATCTCGGCACCTTGTTCTGCGCCAGGCGTTTCCGCCTTCAGATAGGCGTAGAGCGGGTGGGTGCCGGACCCGTTGACCTCGATCTTCGCAAAGAGCGGGAAGGTGACAGCGAACTGGGTCTCGCAGAAGAGTGCGATCTCCTTCTCCGTGCCGGGCTCCTGGCCGCCGAATTGATTGCAGGGGAAGCAGAGTACGACGAGATCGGGATTCGCCTTGTAGAGGGCCTCCAGGCCTTCGTATTGCGGTGTGAGCCCACAGGCGCTCGCGGTGTTGACGATCAAGAGAACCTTGCCGGCATAATCCTTCAGGCTGCGCTCGGTGCCGTCTATGGTGGTCATTGTGAAGTCGTGCACGCTCATTGGGCCTGCTCCTCATCCGGGAAGAATTCGATCATGTTGCTCTTGAAGCGCAATACGGTTTCGCCGTGCTGGTTCACCCCTTCGGAGATCGCCGAGTTCAGCATGTAGCGGCGCTTGCCGTTGACGACGCGGCTGTCGACCGGGGTCATGAAGAACGTGACCGTATCGCCGGCGAAGACGGGCTTCAACCACTGCAGTTCGGAAAAGCCGGGCGAGGGACCGATCCTCGGTGGCTCGAGACCCTCTGCCTTGAGCCGCTTCATTTCGCGGCCGATGAAGCCGATGAAGCTCTTCATCCAGTTGGCGCAGGTATGCCAGCCCGAGGCGCAGAGCGCGCCGAAGACGTAGCCCTTGGCCGCTTCTGGATCGATGTGAAAGGGCTGGGGGTCGAATTTCTCGGCAAAACGGATGATGTCTTCGGCCGTGAAGGTGACGCTGCCGAGTTCGAGCCGTGTGCCTGCGGGATAGAGGTCGAACATCTTCATGCCTGCACCTCGGCAGTTTCGCGGCGGCGGACCATGACGGCATTGCGCGCCTTCATCACCAGTTCGCCGCGCTGATTGTGAAGTTCATGGCCGAAGGTGACAATGCCGAGATGGGGGCGGGAGCGCATGAGCCTAACCTCCTCGACTACCGACTGGCCGGAGAGCGTGTCGCCCGCCAGAACAGGCTTGCGCCACTGCATGAATTCGATGCCGGGTGCGCCCTCGGAGGCGGCTTTCAGCACATAGGCGTCGATGATCAGGCGCATGAAGAGGCTTGATGTGTGCCAGCCGGAGGCGGACAGGCCGCCGAGAATGCTGGCCTTGCCGGCTTCTTCGGAAAGATGCATGGGCTGGGGATCAAACTCCCGGGCGAAGTCGATGATCTCCTCGGCGGTGACCAGACGTGGCCCAAGCGCGAAGCTTCTGCCTTCCGTGAAATCCTCGTAGTGAAGCTTGTCTTCCTGCATCATTGCCATCCTGTTTTTCGACAGTGTGCGCAATCTTCCATGTCGTTCAAGGCTGAACGTCTTTTGTGCGCAGAAAAAAAGCGCCCCGCGAGGGGCGCCTTGTCGGATGGCATCAGGTGTTGAAGCGGAAGTGGATCACGTCGCCGTCGTGGACGACATATTCCTTGCCTTCGTCGCGGCCCTTGCCGGCTTCCTTGGCGCCGACTTCGCCCTTGAAGGCGATGTAGTCGTCATAGGCGATGGTGAAGGCGCGGATGAAGCCGCGTTCGAAATCGGTGTGGATGACGCCGGCAGCCTGCGGGGCCTTGGTGCCACGGACGATGGTCCATGCGCGGGTCTCCTTCGCCCCGACCCACGCCTTCAGCGCCTTCTACCGCTAC
>JAIXSF010000462.1 GCA_027484835.1 Rhizobiaceae bacterium
AGCTTCGCCAAGATTTCTCTCGATTTTGGGAACTTCCAGCGCGCACTATCCGTTCGGTTGCTACTTATGTCAAATTCAAAGGACATATGTCTTGACTTTGTCGCCCTCGAATGGCGATAGTCCGGGCGACCGCGGCGGCCGTCCGCCGCTTGAAGCCGGTCGATTGCACCACCAATCCGTCGATTGTTCTGAAGGCCCTCGGCACCGAGGCCTTCAAGGATGCCTTCCAGGAAGCGATCACCTGGGGCAAAGCCAAGGGCGGGCAGGACGATGCCGTGATCGGCGCAATCGCTGACCGTATGGCGATCTCCGTCGGCGCAGCACTCGCCGAACTCGTTCCGGGCCGCGTATCGACCGAAGTCGATGCAGACCTTTCCTTTGACACCAAGGCCTCGATCGAAAAGGCGCATCAGATCATTGCCGGCTACAAGGAGCGTGGCATCGAGAAGGATCGCATCCTGATCAAGCTCGCCTCGACCTGGGAAGGCATTCGCGCCGCCGAAGTGCTGCAGAAGGAAGGCATCGACTGCAATCTGACGCTGCTCTTCTCCAAGGCCCAGGCGATCGCCTGCGCCGAAGCCAAGGTCTTCCTCATCTCGCCCTTCGTCGGCCGTATCCTCGACTGGTACAAGAAGTCGACGGGTGAGGACTACACGTCCGAAACCGATCCGGGCGTCGTCTCGGTCCGCTCAATCTACAACTACTACAAGGCGAACGGCATCGGCACGATCGTCATGGGCGCCTCCTTCCGCAATGCCGGCGAAATCGAAGCGCTGGCGGGTTGCGACCGCCTGACTATCAGCCCGCAGCTGCTCGACGAGTTGAACGCGGCCGAGGGCGCACTCACCCGCGCGCTGTCGCCCGACACCGTCAAGGCCGAGCCGCATGTCTCGCTCGACGAGAAGGCGTTCCGCTGGGCCATGAACGAGGATGCGATGGCGACCGAGAAGCTCGCCGAAGGCATTCGTGGCTTTGCCAAGGATCTCGGCACACTGCGCGGACAGATTTCCAAGGCGCTGGCTGCCTGATCAGGCAACCGATCTCCCAATTCAGAGTTTGGAGATGGCCGTGGCGCAAGCTGCGGCCATCTTTGATTTGTGCGAGATTGATGAAAGCAAGCGAGGGAGAAGCATCATGGCTGTGATCTGTGGCGGTTGTGCCTGCGGCGGCGTGCGGTTCGAGGCAGAGGGCGCGCCGGACCGTGTCGGCATCTGTCATTGCCTGGATTGTCGCAAATACCACGGTGCTCTCTTTCACGCGTCGGCGATCTATCTGGACCATCAGGTGCGGATCAGCGGCGAGACGCGCATGTATGACGGGCGCTGTTTCTGTCCGACTTGCGGCTCGCGGGTCTTCAATCGCACCGGAGACGAGGTCGAGGTCAACCTCGGTGCCTTCGATGACATCAATGTCTTCCAGCCGACCTACGAGCTCTGGACGATCCGCCGGGAAGCCTGGCTGCCGGAGTTTCCGGTCGATCAGCGTTATGAGCGGGATCGGCCAGGCGAGGAGCGTCACGAGAACTGAGTGCCAAGGGGGCCGGCCCGCACCTGCATGTCAGGAAGGTCCCATGGTTCCACTGCTGTGGCGCCATCGCATCAATGGCGGGTATAGATATTTTAAACCGACTCCAGGCTGCAGGACGGGCTGCCTTAAAGATTGACGAAGCATTAATTTCCGAGTCATATCGCCGAAGTGACCCGCATGATGGATTCACATGGATTCGTTTGCGCGAAAGGCTGGTTTTCCGGCTCGGTCATTTGATGGCGGGGAGGCAGATCAGTTCTGCCGCATGATGCCCAATCCAACGCCAGGCTCTGAAGAGCCATGTTCCCGGTAAAATTGCGTCGGTACGAGTGCTGTTTGACGTCGCCGCTTCTTCAGCGCGCGCCTTACAGCGATCGCCGGCTTCGCGACATCACTCGTTTGCCGTGAGGATGCGTGAGCCAAGTGTCAGGCCGCAATGCGTTTTCGAACCAATTTCTTCAAGGCGGGCGTTGATGACTACGATTATCCCTTCGATGAGCATCACTCAGATCAAGAGTTTGACGGTCGATCAGATTGCGGCTTTCAACAGCGACGACGTCAATGCCCTGACCTCGACACAGATCGCGGCGTTGTCGTCGACGCAGGTCTCCGCCTTCCAGACCGATGACTTCGACGCTCTCTCATCCACCCAGCTGCGGGGCGTGTCGGTCAACGCGGTCCGGGGGCTTACCCTCGAACAGCTGGCCGTCATCGATGTTGGCAAGATCTCAGGCCTGCAGTCCGGTCAGCTTGCTGCCTTGTCCTCGGCGCAGATGGCGGCGCTCTCGTCCGATCAGTTCAGCGCGCTTACGACGTCCCAGCTGATGGCGCTGAGCAGCCTCGGGCTTGCGGGTCTCGGGACGGACGATATTGCGACGCTGACGTCGACCGAGCTTTCCGTGCTTTCCACCCGCGCGCTGGCGAGCCTGTCGCCTGCAAACTTCGCCGCCCTCAACAGCACGCAGCTGTCCGGCCTGACTACGGCCCAGATCGCCTCGCTGTCCACATCTGTCATCGCGAACCTGACCAGCGCGCAGATCGATGGTCTGACGGCGCTCCAGGTGTCGGCACTGACTTCGCGCCAGATACCCGCTCTCTCCACCGCAAACCTCGCCTCCTTTGGGACCGAACAGATCGTCGCGCTGAAAAGCAGCGCCGTTGCAGGTCTGTCGTCGGTGCAGCTCGCCGCCCTGACGACCCAGCAGGTCGACGTGCTGACCACCGGTCAGCTCGCGGCCATCAATTCCAGCGCGATCCAGGGGCTTGGCACCGATGATATCGGTGTACTGTCCGCCGAGGGTGTCGCGGCCCTTGCGACGCGCACTCTTGCAGCTCTTCCGGCCGATGTCTTTGCCGTGCTCGGTTCTGCTCAGCTCACCAGTCTGACATCGGCAAAGATCGCGACACTGACGACGGTCCAGATCGCCTCGCTGACCTCGAACCAGGTCGACGGCCTCAGCTCGGCCCAGCTTGCCGGCCTGTCGAGCGGTCAGGTCAATGCGCTCAATCCCGACACGCTCCTTTCTTTCAGCACCCTGCAGATCAGCGGTCTGTCTACCCGCGTGATCGGTGGACTGAGCGCGGCCAAAGTCGCAGCACTCGACACCGCGCAGATTGCGGCTCTCACCACAGTGCAGATCGCGGCCCTCTCGTCAGCGGGTGTTGTCGGGCTCGGCACGGACGATCTGGCAACATTTTCCTCCGGTGAACTGGCAGCCCTCAACTCGCGAGCTCTTGCGGCCCTTTCCGACACCCAGATCGCAAGCCTGCTGTCGAGCCAGCTGTCGGCACTCTCCACGGCCCAGATCGCGGCATTGAAGACGGGCCAGGTAGCCGCGCTCAGCAGCG
>JAIXSF010000458.1 GCA_027484835.1 Rhizobiaceae bacterium
CTCGCCCGCTCCGGCTTCCACCACTCCGCCAATTACCGCTCCGCCATGTGCTTCGGCACGGCCCATATCATCGACGACCCGCAGGAGAAGGCCGAGGCGCTGAAGGCCGTCGTCGACCGCTTCTATCCCGGCCGCACGGACGTCCTTCGCGAAAACGACCCGCAGGAAGCCAAGGGCACCATGGTCATCGGCATGCGCATCGAGGAGGCCTCGGCCAAGGTCCGCTCGGGCGGCGTCTCCGACGACCCGGCCGATGTCGACACACCGGTCTGGGCCGGCGTCATCCCCGTCGAAACGCGGCTGCGCGCCCCCGAAATCTGCCCGAAGGTCCCCGACGGCGTGGCCTATCCCGATCACCTCGCCCACTTCCAGGAAGGCCGCCGCCTCGACGAGGTCTTGACGGAAAGCCAGGTGCTCTACGAACAGCAGGACTGATCCGTTGCAATGAAAAGGGCGGCGCATCGACCGATGCCCGCCCCTCAAACCTCGCGCAACTGCCCAGCGTCAGGCCTCACGCCGCCGAGATCCACCCCTCGAGTTTCGCCCGCTGCTGATCCGAAAACGCATGCGACTTGCGCGTCGCCTCGTCGAAATGCACCACCACCGTCTCGGCCGACGCACACAGCTTGCCCTTCTGAAACACCGCCTGTTGCATCGTCACCGAAGACCGCCCGACGCGGATCACCCGCGTGCCGATCTCGACCGTGCCCGGCCACAACACTTCCGCGATGTAATTGATATCGAGCTTGGCCAGCACGAAGGAAAAGCCTTCGTCCAGCAGCGGATCGGCGGGATTGTAGATCAGCTCCACACGCCCGGTTTCCATGAAGGTCGCAAAGACCGCATTGTTGACATGCCCCTGCCGGTCCGTGTCGCCATAGCGCAGCTTGTCGTAAGCCTGGCCCGCAAAATCCTGAAGCCGCAGCCCTGTCGTCTCATCCACCATGCACACTCGCATCCTGCCGCTGGCCCGTCTGTCAGTTCGGCATTTCCCTAATTTCAGAAATCGAGAACCACTTACCGAACCCGTCTGCTCACGCGGCCATGCCGATCATTTCGGAAAAGGCATAACGCACGCTGTCGGCCACCGCCTGGATCGTCTCTGACGTCTCCTTGCCGGTCAAAAGCCTGACCTCGAAGGAGCCGAGCTCCGGCAGTCCGTGTTTCGAGCCCAGCGCCGTCATGTCGTCGGTCAGGTAACTGCGCGGCAAGGGTGCGACCGCGAGATCCGCGATCACCGCCGCGCGCTGCGCCATCGTATGCGCCGAAAGATAGGCGATGCGATACGGTCGCTTTTCCTTCTCGAGCCGCGCCAGCGCATCGGCTCGCCAGCAGCAGCCATCCTCCCAGATCGACACGGGCAGCGGATCGCGCAAATGCGCCGTGCCGCATTTGGCACCCGCCCAGACCAGCTGCTCCTGGTGGATCACCTCGCCCTCATGCACCACCTGGCCCGGCGCGCAATTGACGAGCGTCAGATCGAGCCGCTGCTCGGCGAGCCGCCGCCGCAGCGCCCCCGACGTATCGACCGTCAGATCCACCATAATCAGCGGATAGAGCTCGGCAAAGCGCCTCAGAATCGTCGGCATGAAGCGCTCGCCGATATCGTCGGGCGCGCCGAGCCTGACGACCCCCTTCATTTCCGGCATGCGAAACCGCCCGACCGCCTCGTTCGACAGCGCCAGCATCCGCCGCGCATAGGGAAGCAGCACCTCGCCGCCTTCCGTCAGCGTCACCGAGCGCGCATCGCGCAGGAACAGCGTCACGTTCAGCTGCTCCTCGAGCTTCTTGATCTGCATCGAGACCGCCGACGGCGTGCGATACACCCGATCGGCGGCAGTCGTGAAACTGCCGGTATCGGCAATCGCCACGAAGGTCCTGAGAACATCATTGTCGAGCAGCGGGAGCGGCTGGCGCAGCATGAGAGTCATGGCGATTGACCTTCAACAAAATTGAACTTGAAGACGATACTATTGCGTTTGATTGAATGTCAATCGGGGCGCATCCTTCTCTTCACACGATGCGAAAGGAGGATCGTCCCATGCCCACAGCCGCTTTTCAGACCCTGCGCGACAGCGTTGCGATGCTCATGACGAAATCCCGAACCCGGGCCACGCGGGCCGCCACAAGGCGCGCCCTTGCGCCGCTTCCGCTGGCCCTGCGTGACGATCTCGGCCTCACCCGCCACCACCAATTCATCATTTTTCAGAATGATAAACATAAGAAACATTCGTTTGATTGATGGAACAATATGGGCGAAAACATCAGAAGGCCCTGAGGAAGCACGAATGAAAGGGCCGCCGAACCGAAAAGGATCAAGACCATGACCATGGTATGCAGCGTTCCCCCGATCACCAGCACCGGCCCCGCCGCCCCGACCCTGGGCGCGTTGGCCAAGCATGCGGCCGGCCGCCTCGCGACCAGCCTCAACGGTCTCGCCCATAATCTTGCCGAGCACCGCCGCCACCGCCGGGACATGGCTGCCCTCGAAGCCCTGCCCTTCGATCTCCGCAAGGATCTTGGCTGGCCTGCAGGCGACATCGACCGCTGAGCAGTCCGCCCGCATGCCCCCGTTTGCGACGCAGCCGCCCCACCGCGTCGCAAACGGGCGAAACCTGACGCCTTTGCCCGCTGCCAGCCTCATCCCGCGAAGCCGAAGCATTTCAATCACCTGCCACTCCGCTCCATCGTCTGCGCCCGGTTCACGGCGTCGCAGCCTGAAAAACGCGTAAAAATGTCGCTCGTTAGCGATCGCGAATGCTTTCACGGCGCGCGATTTCATGACAATGTCGCAAAACGACCACCGCGCGGATCAATTCAGGCGGAGCATGCCGACAAAACAAGGGAACGGCAGCAAGGACCACGGGGCAACATCATGAGCAAGCAGCAGCCACAAACCAAGAAGCGATCGATCGTCTTCTTCCTCGTCCCGCATTTCACCCTTTTGCCCTTTGCCGGCGCCATCGAGACGCTGCGCATTGCAAACCGCATGCTGGGTTATTCGGCCTATGAATGGCGCCTCGCCTCGGTCGATGGCCAGAAGGTCTATTCCTCCTCGGGCATCGGCATCGAGGTCAATTCCTCGCTCGCCGACGAGCGCCGTTTCCTCGGCGGCGAAAACCGCCCGAACATGGCGATCGTCTGTTCCGGCATCTATGTCGAGGAGTTCAACAACAAGTCGGTCAATGCCTGGCTGCGCGAAGCCTATAACCGCAATGTCGCCGTCGGCTCGCTCTGTACGGGCGCCCATGTGCTGGCTCAGGCCGGCCTGTTGAATGGCAAGCGCTGCGCCATCCACTGGGAAAACCTGCCCGGCTTCTCCGAAACCTTCCCCCAGGCCGAAGTCTATGCCGACCTCTACGAAGTCGACGGCAATCTCTACACCTGCGCCGGCGGCACGGCCTCGCTCGACATGATGCTGAACCTGATCGGCCAGGATTTCGGCGAGGGCCTCGTCAACCGCGTCTGCGAACAACACCTGACCGACCGCGTCCGCTCCGCCAACGACCGCCAGCGCCTGCCCTTGCGCGCCCGCCTCGGCGTGCAGAATTCCAAGGTGCTGCAGATTATCGAGCTGATGGAAGCCAATCTCGCAGAGCCCCTGTCGCTCCTCGAAATCGCCGACGACGCCGGCCTCTCGCGCCGCCAGATAGAGCGCCTGTTCAGACAAGAAATGGGCCGCTCCCCCGCCCGCTACTATCTCGAAATCCGCCTCGACCGCGCCCGCCACCTGCTCGTCCAGTCCTCCATGCCCGTCGTCGAAGTCGCCGTCGCCTGCGGCTTCGTCTCCGCCTCGCACTTCTCCAAGTGTTACCGCGAACTCTACAACCGCTCCCCCCAGCAGGAGCGCGCGGAGAGGAAGCTCACGATGTCGAGCAATCGGACGGGCGTGGTGGTGTAAGCCACGAGCCACAAAGGGCGAGACTGCGCTAAGCATCCCCCTTGTGGGGGAGACGCCGACATTCATGTCAGACCAATTTATACCATTATGGTACCCACTGTCTTAGTTGCATACGGGAGTGCCGCCACGCACACGCGCATCTGAACGACCGAAGAACGATTTGCCGATGCTACACTGCCCAATCAACTAGTTCGTTGAGTGGCCAAATCTCTGAGGATGGCTGCTTGCTAATCCAATCTTGCCAAAATTTGTCTCGGTTCTGACAACTTGGACGGGCCAAGGTACTGATGTTGTCTGCAACTCCACCGTTGTTCGATGCGATACGCGCCACCGCTGCCCATATGACGTTACAACCTAGGTGACCGTGAACCAGCCAATGGCTATAGCCGTTGCTCACAGCATCGTCCAAAGAGCCGTTCCTGCTAGTTTCGTTTATAGCAGCAAGGGTTTGTTCAGATTTAACCACGTCCACTCCCCTTGCTTGGAGTTTTACAGCCCAGTCTTCGTGTATCTCGCAGTGATCTTCAAAAAACAGGACGTGGTTAGGCTCGATGAGCTTTCCGCATTTATCAATAAGCTTAGCTTCCGCATTTACTTTTGAATACGCGACTGCGAGCTTCAGTAGATTGGGGAAAGCTTCCCTTATCTCGCGTTCAGTTTCCACTGTGTACGATGTAGCAGCAGCATACTTCAGATACGAGATCACACATTCGACACGAAAATGGTAATTCTCGATGGAGTGCCCGACCGTCACGTAATGGTTGTTGCCCTGTTGCGGGCTAGACCAAGTAGAAACATCGATAAGTTCGCCTGATTTTAATCCATCCCATTCCCTGTCGACGAGGGTGGCAAATTTGCTAAAGTCTCTACCTAGATTAGTTGCCTCGTTTCGGACTTTAAGAATCCGATCTTTGTTTCCCATACCAGACAGTGCGCGGTCTCCAACAAGCGCGATCTGGTCCACATTCAGCCTAGGACCCTGCGATTGCAGCGCTCCCTCGGCCAAAAGGCGGTGCATCAATTCATAGTCACTTACCCCTTCGACGAGGATCGTCTTGCCTGAGCGTCTAAGGAGCAGATTTAGGTACCCGTTCAGGGAATATGCAGATCCGGTAGCTGCCACTTTTACTCGTCCTCTTCACCGAATTCCGGCTCAGCCAGAAACTCCGCCCTAGGCTCGAAATCTTGGGTGACAGAAAGGTGGTCTGCGCCAACTTCAGGCGAATGAGTACAAGCAATGATCTGACGGTCTGGTGCTTGGTTTTTTATCTCTTGGAGTACAATTCTTTGCCAATCCACGTGCAGGGATAGCTCTGGCTCATCGATCAGAAATATTCCGGACGCAACTTGAGTACGACTGGCTGAGTACAACATAGTAACGATCTGACGCTCCCCCGACGACAGGCCGTTAACGCCATACGTTCGCCCCTGCGAAGAAACAGATATAGCTCTTCTTCTTTTTGGATCTGGCTTCGTACCCAGTGTTATACGCTTGTTATCAAGGAATCTATTTACAGCCTCCCCGAATTTTCGAGTCTTAGACAGTATCTCAAGTCGTTGCTGGCTTCGCGCCTCCAATGCTTGCCTGTATATCTCAAGGAGTGATTTATTACTGTCGTTCGATTTCAGCTTCTTGAGAACTTGGCCTAGCTGCGAGTAGACGCCAGACGATGAAGTATGGGAAGTACCCTCCTGCTTGTCTGACAAAAGGCCTTCGATTTCGGCCAGCACATCGTTCTCATCTGAGGCCGGAACTACCTCGTCACCAGCAATTGATTTGAATATGCGCAAAAATGTCTCTTCGAACATTCGCTGTTCGCGCCGATTAATCTCTAGTTGGGCATTTTCCCATTCGTCAGTCAGCCCCGCTTCGACCTCCTGAACCGACGGGTATCGTATTACAGGCACAAATGGCCCAAACCACTGCCGACACAAGGACGTCTTTCTTGCCACATTCGAAGCAATTTCGCGGATATTCCAGCGCCAAACGGCAGCCTCGCTCCTGCCTGATGAGAAAGCCTCCCTCATCGCCTCCACTTCGGCCTGTGTAATTTGCTCATCTTCCACGTCGACGTGATCGGTTCGAAAACCGCTTCGACGCGTTCCTTCAAGTATAGCGCGGAAGGCGGGAAGGTAGGTTGCTCTACCACCGAACGCATTACGGATCGCTACAGCCTCAGCTTCAGAAAGTCTCGGCTCCTCTTTAGAGAAATTTGTCTGAGACCCATTGAATCGCACTTGAGGAAATGGAGATTCTCGATTTTTAGAAATCTCCAGAGTATCGCCAATATTATTCTGCAAAATGATATTCTTGAACTCAAGATACTTAAATCGATCGAAATCAAGTTCACTTGCGTTCGCGATTATATGGAGGATAGTCGTTTTGCCTCGACCATTTTTCCCATAGATGATGTTTAACTGCGGATTTAAGTTGAGCGTCACATCGAATTGCCTGTGTAATCCTTCGACAGACACACTTGCCAGATATGTGTTTTCAGACATGAGGTTCCCTAACAAGACCAGTACCGACTGCGACTGTGGAGCGCAGTGCCGCTATGCCTTTTTCTAGCTGGGGTAGAGATAACATTTCCATAACGCCATGAATACTGGCTGGCGTATCAACACTTTCTCAGGCGATGTGCAAATCCCAGATCCAACTTGCAGAATAGCGAAATCTTCGGAGGCATGGCGGCTAGCCTCACTGCCGTATGGAGCCAGAGCACAGCCACTAGGATGGCTTCGTCTTGGGAGCGCGTTGTTCACTTTGGCGCCTTTGCCTCGATCGTGTGCAGTCGGATGCTGCAGGTGTTTGGTCGGCGCAACGCGGCATATACTTACAGAGACTTGTGAGTGCGTACCGCAAATCCATGAGACGCCTCACCCCACCAAACTCCAGAAAAACCGCGCCGAAACAAACAGCAGAAACACCGCAAACCCCATTTCCAGCTGCCGCTTGTTCAGCCGGTGCGCCAGCTGCGCGCCATAGGGCGTGACCAGCATGGCGATCGGGAAGATCACCGCAAAGGCGATCCAGTTGACATAGCCGGTCGAAAACGGCGGCAGGCCCGCCTCGCCCCAGCCGGCATAGATGAAGCCGAAAAAGGCCGGGATCGAGATCAGCACGCCGACGCCCGAGGAGGTCGCCACCGCTTGGTGGATCGGCCGGCCATAGAGCGTCATGAAGGTGTTGTTGAACACCCCGCCGCCGACCCCCATCAGTCCGGAGAAGAGACCAATCGCCGAACCGGTGACGAAGCGCCAGGGCTGCCCCGGCAGTTCGGTGCCCAGATGCAGGCGGTTGGAGAGAAACAGCATGCGGGCCGCCAGCACCAGGCCCATGACGGCGAAGAACAGCCTGAGACCCTCGCTGGAAACGAAGGCGGCAACCACGGTGGCGGCGAGCGCTCCTAGCGGCACCGCGATCACCCAACCCTTCAACAGCTCCATGTCGACCGCCCCGCGCTTCTGATGCGCCCGAAACGATCGGATCGAGGTCGGCACGATCAGCGCCGTCGAGGTGCCGACGGCGAGATGCATGATCACCTCCTCGGGGATCCCGGCATAACCGAAGACCTGGTAGAAGACCGGCACCAGCACCGCACCCCCGCCGATCCCGAACACGCCGGCCAGCAACCCCGCCACGGCACCGGCCGCCGCCAGCATGGCGGCAAACATCAGGATATCGGCAATCGGCGGCATGGGGGCACTCCGGAACATCACGGCCCCCGCATCGGGCGGCCTCAGGGCATCAGGCTGCGTTGCGCCCATCGTCCCGAACCGGGGACAAGGATAAGCAAACGCCCCCCGCCTCTAGGCCCTGGCCGTCCCGCCCGCCAGCCCGCCCCGCCCCACTCCGGTACGGCCGGTTTCGATCATCCGACATCGCAAGGAAGTGTAAGTCCGGCGAAGCGGCTTTGGCGCAGTCTCGTCCCGGCCGCGCAAAAACTTGAGACAAGATGAGGCAATTGCCGAATGAGCCAATCAGATCAGGCTTGAACCTAGCGGCAGTTCCGCTTGTCGAGATAAAGCGAGCAGTCCTTGCCCGCAGGCGCGGTCTGCCTTGCCACCCGGCGGGTC
>JAIXSF010000204.1 GCA_027484835.1 Rhizobiaceae bacterium
CGTGAGGCGCCGTGATTTCAGCATCACCGCGTCCGAACCTGGTGCCGGGCCCCTCTGGCGAGAGTTTACGGCGCTCTCGTGATGTCGGTACCGCCAGCAATTTGAGCCGGCGGATTCTAGAACAATGAAAACTTGGATCATGCTTCATGCGAAGGCGTGCAGGGCGCTTCGCATCTCCACAATCTATCTGTCCTCCAGCCCGGAGGTCCGCGCGTGAGCACCCCTGCAGCAACTGTCGGCACCTCGACTCTCAGCTATTTTCGCTGGGCCTTCATCGTCACCGCGATCGGCCTCATTCTGGGCGGCGTCCTCGGCTGGCAATCTTCCGGCACCATCGCCGGCATGGCCACTGTCTTCTTCATCTGCGCGGTTCTGGCCGTCCTTGAGATCTCGCTGTCTTTCGACAACGCGATCGTCAACGCCAACAAGTTGAAGGACATGACCCCCGTCTGGCAGCAGCGCTTCCTGACCTGGGGTATCATCATCGCCGTCTTCGGCATGCGTATCGTCTTCCCGCTGCTGATCGTGGTCATCGCTGCCCAGATCGGTCCGATCGAAGCGATCATCCTGGCAGCGCGCGAGCCGGCCGAATACGCCCGCATCATGAACGATGCGCATCTTCCGATCGCAGCCTTCGGCGGCACCTTCCTGATGATGGTCGGCCTTACCTACTTCTTCAACCACGAGAAGGACGTGCACTGGATCGAATGGCTGGAAAAGCACATGGCCCGTTCGGCCTCGATCAAGGGCATCGAGATCGCAGTTGTGCTGCTTCTCATCCTGCTGTTCTCCAACCTGCTCGAGGGTGAAGAGTCGACGACCTTCGTCTATTCGGCGATCTACGGTCTTGTCACCTTCCTTGCGGTCGAGGTTCTGGGCGGTCTGCTTGACGCCTCGCAGAAGACCATGAGCGAAGCAGCCAAGGGCGGTCTCGGCGCCTTCATCTATCTCGAAGTGCTCGACGCCAGCTTCTCCTTCGACGGCGTCATCGGCGCCTTCGCCCTGACTCAGAACCTGTTCATCATTGCAATCGGCCTTGGCATCGGCGCCATGTATGTGCGCTCGATGACCATCATGCTGGTCGAGAAGGGCACGCTGGCCGAATACCGCTACCTGGAGCATGGCGCTTTCTACGCCATCCTGATCCTCTCGGTGATCATGTATGTCCAGACGCTCTTCCATATCCCGGAAGTGATCACAGGTCTGGGTGGAGCGACCCTGATCGGCATCTCGCTGTGGTCGTCGATCAAGTACAATCGCGAGGAGCGGGCGGAAGAAGAGCGTCTCGCACGCGAAAGCGTGGCCGAGAATATCTGATCGCTTTTGATCGCGAACAGCAGAAGGCCGGCGGCGACGCCGGCCTTTTTTCGTTTCGGCGCTGTGGAGTCAATCCGGCCCGACATCCGAGCCACGTGATCCGACCTTCGGCAAGGAGCCCGTTCCCGGCGTCTTCATCGGATCCTGCAGTTCCGGCTTGTCGTGTGGCCCGGCCGCCGGCATGGTTTCGGCCGTCGACTTTTCTCCGCTGGACGGGCGCTTCGGCTGCTTCTCGATTTCTTCGGTCATGGAACATCTCCGTGTATGGGCCGGAGAAACCTGCGGCATGACCTCAAAGTTCCATCTTCTCCGACAAGCAATCAAGGAAACAGAGGGAAACGGCGGTGAGGCTGTCCAGGCACGGAGAACCATCGACCGTCCCGTCTAATCCGGCACGACCGCCTTGTGTCGCATGAAAGCGCTCCTACATCTCCGCAGTGACAGGAGATCGAAATCCGATGAACAGCGCAGCGCCGAATGACGAACCGGCTGCAGAGACCGGCGTAGCCTCGCGGCGACTTGCGAGGCTGAGAGCACACGCGACAGAGGCAGGCTCGGTGTCACTCGACGAACTGATGTCGGCGATGGGCCGCAGCAGCATCGCCTTTGCGATCCTTATTCTCTCGCTTCCGGCGCTAACCCCGATCCCGGGTCCGTTCGGCCTCGTCTTCGGCAGCTGTCTCGCCATCGTTTCCCTGCAGATCATTGCTGGCTTCCGCCGGATCTGGCTGCCGCAATTCCTTGGTCGTCGTCAGATCTCGGGCAGCACGATCGATTTGATGGTCCGGTACACAGCGCCGATGATCGCACGGGTCGAAACGCTGCTGCGGAAAAACCGTATGCGCCACTTTGCAGGCCCAAGAGCACAGGCATTTCTGGGTGTACCCGTGCTTCTGCTTGCCATCGCCGTTGCGCTTCCGATCCCCTTCGGCAACCTTCTCCCCGTAGCAGCGCTCGTGATGATCGCGCTTGGCCTTATGGAGCGGGACGGACTGGTCGCCATCCTGGGCGTTGCCATGGGCGTTGTCGCTCTCGGCGCAACCGGCGGACTGGTCTATGCAGCCGCCTGGGGGCTGGGGTCGTTTGTCGGCCCCTGAAAAAAATCTTGTGGCCAATGGAATAGGATTGTCCCAGGCTTCGTATACTGGGACATGACGACGAACTCGAACCCGTTCAATGTGATTGGCCAGCTCGCAGCCTTGCGGCGCTACGCCCGTTCGCTCGTCAGAAACCCGGATGAGGCGGAGGATCTGGTGCACGACGCACTTGTGCGGGCGCTGGAGCGGAAATCAACCTTCCGAAGTGGTGGAAGCATTCGCAACTGGCTGATGTCGATCCTGCACAACACGCATATTGATCGCCTTCGCCACGACCGCGCAGTCAATCGCCGTCACGATGCGGCTCTGGAATTGGCAGACGCCGTGACACCCGCGGGTCAGGAACATTCCGTTCGCCTGTCCCAGGTACGTGACGCGTTCCTGTCTCTGCCGGAAGACCAGCGCGAAGCCCTGCACCTCGTGGCGATCGAAGAGCTTTCCTATCAGGAAGCCGCCGATGTCCTGAACATTCCCGTCGGCACGCTGATGTCTCGTGTCTCCCGCGCCCGCGCCCGCTTGAGGGCGATGGAAGGCGGCGAGGAGACGAGCGCCGTGCCACACCTCAGAATCGTTGGAGGAAACCCCGATGACCAGCAATGATCCTGTGATCGAGGCTGACCTGCACGCCTATGTCGACGACCAGCTGGATGTGGGTCGGCGGATTGAGGTCGAGGCCTATCTCTCCGAGAATCCGACGATCGCCGCGAAAGTGATGGCGGATCTGCGGGTGCGTGACGAGCTGAGGCTGGCTCTGGCCGGCATGCCGTCGGTCGTGCGCCAGGACACCCGCGAAGCGGCCCGGGCCCTCGAAAGTGCCTTCAACCGTCCGCGCACTTTCGACGTCATGCGTCGCGCAGCAGCCGTCGTCCTTCTCGTCGGCGCCGGATGGATTGCCCACGGCTGGATCGTCCCCGGCAGCATTGGCGAAGTGGTGGCATCGGTTCCCCCGCCGCAGTTCGTTGAGGAAGCCATGCGAGCCCACCAGACGGCGGAACTGCGTGAACAGATGCCGTCACAGACAGAGGTCAGCCGCTTCGACCCGGCCGAAATCCGTTCGGCAACGGCGATCGTTCTGCCGACCATGCCGGCGGAATGGTCGGTGCGCGACGCCCAGGTTTTCCCCTCCACCTACGGCCCAAGGGTCGAGCTTGAGGTGGAGCCCCAATCCGGCGAGAGGCTGTCCCTCTTCGCCGTCCGGCCTGGCAACTTCTCGGTTCAGCAGGTTCTGCTGAAGCAGGAGGGCCAGACCAACGCAGCCTATTGGCAGATCGGCGAGGTTGCCTACGCGCTGATCTCCGAAACCGAAAACCCGGACAAGCTGGCCGAACAGGCCCGCAAGCTTGCCCGGACCCTTTACTGATCCATTCAAGGAGGTAACTGACCATGGATCCTATCCAGAACCGCTTCGGCTACGGCGCTCAGGCCCAGTCCGCGGCACTTTTCGACGAAGGTCTGCGCAAGCACATGCTGCGCGTCTACAACTACATGGGTCTCGGACTGGTCATCACCGGTATCGTCGCCTTTGTGGTCAGCCAGACGCCGGCGCTTTACGTGCCGATCTTCCAGACCCCGCTGAAGTGGGTCGTGATGCTGGCCCCGCTGGCATTCGTCTTCTTCTTCTCGTTCCGCATCCACGCGATGTCGGCCGCCACCGCACAGATGGCTTTCTGGGCCTTCGCCGCCGTGATGGGTCTGTCGCTGGCCTCGGTCTTCCTGGTCTTCACCGGAACCTCGATCGCCCGCACCTTCTTCATCACCGCGACCATGTTCGGCGCAATGAGCCTCTACGGCTACACGACCAAGCGTGACCTGTCGCAGTTCGGCTCGTTCCTGATGATGGGTCTGATCGGTGTTGTCATCGCCTCGATCGTCAACATCTTCCTGGGCTCGAGCGCCCTGCAGTTCGCGATCTCGGTCATCGGCGTTGTCGTCTTCGTCGGCCTGACCGCCTGGGACACGCAGAACATCAAGGAACAGTATGCCGAAAACTACGACCAGGAGAGCCAGCAGAAGCTCGCCGTCTTCGGCGCCCTGTCGCTCTACCTGAACTTCGTCAACCTGTTCCAGCTGCTGCTGAGCCTGACCGGCCAGCGCGAAGAATAAGATAAAAACGCGTCGGGAGAACGCTTGAACAGAAAACGCCCGGGTTTCGCCCCGGGCGTTTTCACGAGATGGAACAAGGATCCAGCTCAGACGATACCGCCGGACCCGCCCTTGACCGCCGGACGCTCGGCCGCAACACGGGCACGGTAGCCGCTGGCACGATAGGTCGCGACCGGATCGATCGCCCCTCCTGCACGGCGCCGCGCTTCCGCGAGAATCGGCTCGACATCGGTTCGGTAGGCACGCTTCAGGGTTTCGGATGCCATGAGCGCGTCGTTGCCGCTTTGATACCCTTCAAGAGCCACCCGATCGACGAGCAAGGCCTGCGCATAGGCACGGCGGATCTCGTTGGCACTCGAGATCAAGCTTTCGATCGGATCGGTAACATTGTGGCTCTGGTCGATCATATGCGCCGGATGGAAACCCTTCACGCGGCGATGCTCGGCATCAACAAGATCGTTGAACACCAGGAACAGCCGATAGGGTTCGACCGATCCGGCATCCAGATCGTCATCGCCATATTTGCTATCGTTGAAATGGAAGCCGCCGAGCTTGCCGAATTGAATAAGCCGCGCAACGATCATTTCGATGTTGGTGTTCGGCGCATGATGCCCCAGGTCGACAAGGCAATAGGCCTTGTCGCCAAGGGTCTGGGCGATGAGATAGTTGGTGCCCCAATCCTGTACGACCGTCGAATAGAAGGCAGGCTCATACATCTTGTGCTCGGAGAACAGCCGCCAGTCGTCCGGCAGCGCCTTGTAGATCTCGCGCATCGCGTCGAGATAACGCTCGAACTGGCGGGTGAAATTGCTCTGCCCAGGGAAGTTCGACCCATCACCGATCCAGACCGTCAGAGCCTTGGAACCGAGTGCGGCTCCGAGTTGGATGCATTCGATGTTGTGCTCGACGGCCTGGCGGCGGGTCGCGGCGTCCACATGGCTGAGAGAGCCGTATTTGTAGGAGTGCGGCTGGTCGGGACTGTCGGAAAAGGTATTGGAGTTCATCGCATCGAAGCCCAGCCCCAAAGCATCCGCTTTGGCCTTCAGCTCCTGCGGATCAGCCTTGTCCCAGGGAATGTGCAGCGAGACGGTCGGTGTCGCACGCGTCAGCTGCTGGATGACGCCGCAATCGTCGAGCTTGTCGAAGATATGCCTTGGCTCGCCCTGCCCCGGAAAGCGAGCAAAGCGCGTGCCGCCGGTGCCGACACCCCAGGACGGAACCGCCACAAAAAATTCAGCAACTTTTGCGGTTACGCTCTCGATATTGATGGAACTGCGCGCCAGTTTCTCGCTCAGGGCCTGAAAGTCGCTGCGATGAGCCGCCTCGCGCCTGTCATTTTCAGCCGCGACAATATCGTTTGCAATTCGGGTCTCGCTCATTCTTTCCTCCACCTCGCGCGAACGATTATGATCGAAGCGCGTTTATCTGCAGTCTCAAATTCAAATCGGAGTCATCATGGACGTTCTACGCATTCTGCTTGCCATCCTCCTGCCGCCGGTCGGCGTTTTCCTCCAGGTCGGTATTGGCCTGCATTTCTGGCTGAACATCCTGCTGACGCTCTTCGGCTATATTCCCGGCATCATTCACGCCATCTGGGTGATCATCCGCAAGTAAGCAGTCCCGCGGCATTTGCGCCGCGAGCGCTTCGGGAGATCAGCGCGGGAAGCTCTGCGCGTTTCCGGCATCGACATTGATGATGTTGCCGGTCGATTTCGCGGAAAGGTCCGACGCCAGGAAGTAGATGGCTTCGGCAATGTCTTCCGGGAAGACATTCAGCTTCAGCATCGAGCGGTTACGGTAGTGCTCTTCGAGATCGGTGACTTCGATCTTCGAGGAGGCCGCGCGCTGTTCGC
>JAIXSF010000130.1 GCA_027484835.1 Rhizobiaceae bacterium
ACGACCGCGAAGAGCTTCGGCATGGACATGCACCTCGTCTCGCCCGAGGAGGTGAAGCGCATGTGGCCGCTGATGAATGTCGATGATCTGATCGGCGCGAGCTGGCTGCCGACCGACGGTCAGGCGAGCCCGTCCGACATTACCCAGTCGCTCGCCCGCGGGGCGCGCATGCATGGGGCGAAGATCGTCGAGAATGTCCGCGTAACGGGCTTCGAGATGAAGGACGGCCGGATACTCAAGGTCAAGACGACGCTCGGCGACATCGCCTGCGAGAAGGTGGTCAACTGCGCCGGCCAGTGGGCGCGTCAGGTCGGCGCCATGGCCGGCATCAATGTGCCGCTGCAGCCGGTCAAGCACCAGTACATCATCACCGATAAGATCGAGGGGCTGTCGACCGATGCGCCAACGATCCGCGATCCGGATCGGCGCACCTATTTCAAGGAAGAGGTCGGCGGCCTTGTCATGGGCGGCTACGAGCCAAATCCTCAAGCCTGGACCACCGGCGACGTGCCGGACGAATGGGCCTTCCGCCTGTTTGATGACGACTTCGACCATTTCGAACAGCACATGATGCAGGCAATCGAGCGCGTGCCGGCGCTGGAAAAGGTCGGCGTGAAGCAGATGATCAACGGGCCGGAGAGCTTCACGCCCGATGGCAATTTCATTCTGGGTGTCGCGCCCGAATGCAAGAACATGTTCGTCGGTGCCGGCTTCAACGCCTTCGGTATTGCCTCTGGCGGCGGAGCGGGCTGGGTGCTGGCGCAATGGGTCGTCGATGGCGAGGCACCGCTCGACCTCTGGGTGGTCGACATCAGGCGTTTCGCCGGCATGCATCGCGATCGGCAGTGGGTGCTGGATCGCACGCTCGAAGCCTATGGCAAGCACTACACGGTTGCCTATCCGCATGAGGAATATGAGAGCGGGCGTCCGCGTCTCGTGTCGCCTCTTTATGAAAGGCTCAGGGCACACGGCGCGGTGTTCGGCTCCAAGCTTGGCTGGGAGCGTCCGAACTGGTTCGCCAAGCCGGGCGCCAAAGGTCATGACATTTATTCCATGGGGCGGCAGAACTGGTTCGACGCCGTCGGCGAGGAGCATCGCCATGTGCGCGAGGCGGTGGGCATCTTCGACCAGTCGTCCTTCGCGAAATACGAACTGTCCGGGCCCGATGCGGTCTCCGTGCTCGACCGGATCTGCGCAAACGACGTGACGAAACCCGTCGGGCGGCTCACCTACACGCAGCTCCTCAACAGCCGTGGTGGCATCGAGGCCGATCTGACAGCTGCGCGTATCGCTGAGGACCGCTTTTACATTGTCACGGGTACCGGTTTCCGCACCCATGACTTCGGCTGGATCGCCGACCATATCCCTGTCGATGCGGCGGTCGATTTCCGGGATGTCACGGAGGACTGGGGGACGCTGTCGCTGATGGGGCCGCCGGCACGGTCCGTGCTGGAGAAGGTCACGGGCAGCGATGTTTCCAACGGGGCCTTCCCCTTTGGCCATGTGCAGGAGATCGAGATCGCGGGGGCGACCGTTCGTGCTCTGCGCATCACCTATGTCGGTGAACTCGGCTGGGAACTGCATGTGCCGATCCGGTCGATCGGTGAGGTTTTCGACGCCTTGATGGCGGCGGGCGCTCCGTTGGGGGTGAAGCCGGTGGGCTACCGCGCGCTGGAATCGCTGCGTCTCGAAAAGGGATATCGCGCCTGGGGCTCCGACATCACACCCAATGATACACCGCTCGAAGCAGGCTTGAACTTTGCCGTGAAGTTGAAGGGCAAGGCGGATTTCATCGGTCGAGCCGCACTGGAAAAGGTCGCTTCTGCGCCATTGAAGAAGCGGCTCGTCGGCTTTACCGCGGCGTCCGACGTTGTTCTCCTTGGGCGGGAGACCATCCTGCGGGACGGTGAGCCGGTCGGTTATCTGACCAGCGGCGGCTTCGGCTATACGCTGAACAAGGCGATCGGCTATGGTTACGTTCGCAACGCCCATGGCGTCGACGATGCCTACTTAACCGGAGGGCGTTACGAACTCGTGGTTGCAATGGAGCGTGTGCCAGCCGAGCTGCATTTGGGGCCGATGTTCGATCCGGGCATGGTGAGGATCAAGGCATAAGCGGTATCTGACCGCAAAGACTGCGGCATAAATGCTTCGTTAGTTGTAGTCGATTATCATTTCCCTTCCACCAAGAAGGGAACCCAATGACCTGCCAGGGCTGTCGCAGCAATCCGCAAACCGATCTTGCCTTTTCGATGGCCTTCCAGCCCATCTTCGACGTGCGCACGAAGCGGCCTTTCGCGCATGAGGCCCTGGTTCGCGGTCTTGAGGGTGAGGGTGCTGCTCGGGTCCTGGGACTGGTCGATGCCGACAATCGCTATCGCTTCGACCAGCAGTGTCGAGTGCGGGCCATCGAGCTCGCGAGCGAGCTGTTCCCGCGCGAGGAGATGCCGCATCTGTCGATCAATTTCATGCCGAATGCCGTCTACGAGCCGCGCGCCTGCATCCGCCAGACCCTCGAGACCGCCAGGCGCACCGATTTTCCGCTCGACCGGATCATCTTCGAATTCACGGAAGTCGAAAAACTCGACACGGCACACCTGCTCAACATTCTCCGAAGCTACCGCGAGATCGGTTTCAAGACGGCGATCGACGATTTTGGCGCTGGCTATTCGGGGCTGAACCTTCTGAGCAGTTTCCAGCCTGATCTGGTCAAGCTCGACATGGATCTGATCCGCGGCATTGATACGGACAGCGTCAAGCAGGTGGTGGTGCGCCATACGCTTGCCATGCTGCATGATCTGGACGTGACCGTCGTCTGCGAGGGCATTGAGACAGCTGGCGAGATGGAGGTGCTGACGGATTTCGGCGTCAACCTCATTCAGGGCTACTACATCGCCCGTCCCACCTTCGAAGGCCTGAGCCCGATTTCGCTGGCCGCCTGAGCCGCCTGTCACCCACAAGAAAAGGGCCGCCCAAACGAGCGGCCCTTCCCGTATTCGGTGCTTCCTGACCTCAGAAGTCCATGCCGCCGGCGGGCATGGCAGGGGCTGCTTCCTTCTTCGGTTTCTCGGCAATCATCGCTTCGGTGGTGATCAGAAGGCCAGCTACCGATGCTGCATCCTGAAGCGCCGTGCGGACGACCTTGGCCGGATCGATGACGCCCTGGGCAAAGAGGTCGCCATACTCGCCAGTCTGGGCGTTCCAGCCATAAGCGAATTCCGACGTCTCGCGCAGCTTGCCGACGATGATCGAGCCCTCTGCACCGGCGTTTTCGGCGATCTGGCGCACCGGGGCTTCGATTGCGCGGCGAATGATGTCGATGCCGACGCGCTGGTCGTCATTCGGTGCCTTCAGATTGTCGAGCGCCTTGATCGAGCGCAGCAGGGCAACGCCGCCACCGGGCAGGATACCTTCCTCGACGGCCGCACGGGTCGCATGCAGGGCGTCGTCCACGCGGTCCTTCTTCTCCTTGACTTCGACTTCGGTCGAGCCCCCGACGCGGATGACGGCCACGCCACCGGCGAGCTTGGCCAGACGCTCCTGCAGCTTTTCGCGGTCGTAGTCGGAAGAGGTCTCCTCGATCTGCGCCTTGATCTGAGCCACGCGGCCGTCGATCTCGGCCTTGGAGCCCACGCCGTTGATGATCGTCGTGTTTTCCTTCTCGATCGACACCTTTTTCGAGCGGCCCAGCATGTTGAGGGTGACGGTCTCAAGCTTGATGCCGAGGTCTTCGGAGATGACCGTGCCACCCGTCAGGATGGCGATGTCCTCGAGCATGGCCCTGCGGCGATCGCCGAAGCCCGGTGCCTTGCCGGCCGCAACCTTCAGACCACCGCGCAGCTTGTTGACGACGAGGGTGGCGAGCGCTTCGCCTTCGACGTCTTCTGCGATGATGACCAGCGGCTTGCCGGACTGGACGACAGCTTCGAGCACCGGCAGCAGGGCCTGCAGGTTCGAGAGCTTCTTCTCGTGGATCAGGATATAGGGGTCGTCGAGTTCGACGCGCATCTTCTCCTGGTTGGTGACGAAGTAGGGCGAGAGATAGCCACGGTCGAACTGCATGCCTTCGACGACTTCGAGTTCGGTCTCGGCAGTCTTGGCTTCCTCGACGGTGATCACGCCGTCATTGCCGACCTTCTCCATCGCTTCGGCCAGATAACGGCCGATCTCAGTGTCGCCATTGGCGGAGATGGTGCCGACCTGGGCGATTTCGGCGTTGTTGGAGATCTTGCGGGCATTGGCCTTCAATTCAGCCACGACGGCTTCGACGGCAAGGTCGACGCCACGCTTCAGGTCCATCGGGTTGAGGCCGGAGGCGACGGCTTTCGCGCCTTCCTTGACGATGGCCTGGGCGAGCACGGTTGCCGTGGTGGTGCCGTCACCGGCGAGGTCGTTGGTCTTGGACGCCACTTCGCGCAGCATCTGCGCGCCCATGTTCTCGAACTTGTCCTCGAGCTCGATCTCCTTGGCGACCGAGACGCCGTCCTTGGTGATACGGGGTGCACCGAAGGACTTGTCGATGACGACGTTTCGGCCCTTGGGACCCAGCGTTACCTTTACGGCATTGGCGAGGATGTCGACGCCGCGCAGAATGCGCTCGCGGGCGTCGCGGCCGAACTTTACGTCCTTGGCAGCCATGATGATTTCCTTTGAATGAGAAGAAGTTGGAAAGGAA
>JAIXSF010000459.1 GCA_027484835.1 Rhizobiaceae bacterium
CACCTTCGCCAATATTCGCATCCGCAACCACATGCTCGGACCGAACGGCAAGGAAGGTGGCTACACCATCCACTATCCGTCCAAGGAAGAACTGTCGATCTACGACGCAGCGATGAAGTACAAGGAAGAGGGCGTTCCGCTCGTCATCTTCGCCGGCGTCGAATACGGCAACGGCTCGTCGCGTGACTGGGCCGCCAAGGGCACCAACCTGCTCGGCGTCAAGGCAGTCGTCGCGCAGTCCTTCGAGCGCATCCACCGCTCGAACCTCGTCGGCATGGGCGTCGTGCCCTTCACCTTCGAGGAAGGCACCACCTGGGCTTCGCTGAACCTGAAGGGCGATGAAATCGTCACGATCGAAGGTCTCGAAGGCGAGATCAAGCCGCGCGAGAAGAAGATCGCTAAGATCACCTACTCCGATGGCACCGTGAAGGACGTACCGCTGCTCTGCCGCATCGATACGCTCGACGAAGTCACCTACATGAACAACGGCGGTATCCTGCAGACCGTTCTGCGCGACCTCGCTGCCTGATCATTGAGGAAGAGAGAATGAGAGGGCCGCCGGGCAACCGGCGGCCTTTTTCTATCGGCGCGATGGTCGCAATCTGGTGCCGAAAGTTTCACCCCATCGTGACTTCCCGCAGAACGCCTGAAGCGTTATCAGTGCTGCACTCAGGTGAAGGCATCTCGATAGCATGCGGCACAAGAACTTCAGCAGGACGACCAGATGGGCAACGGCATGGGCATTGATGGCTCTCGCTGGCGTCTTTTTGTTGGCAGCACCGGATCCAGGATCCGCGCAGGAGTTCACCCAGCCGAAGGGTGTCGTTGAACTGTTCACCTCGCAGGGCTGCCGGTCATGCCCGCCCGCCGACCGCGCCTTCGAACAGCTTGTGCGCCAGGGCGATGTGGTCGCCCTCTCCTACCATGTCGATTACTGGAACTATCTCGGCTGGGCCGACACACTGGCATCCCCGGAAAACACCGAGCGTCAGTATGCCTATGCCAAGTCCTTCGGCAGAAGCGGCGTCTACACGCCCCAGGCTGTTTTGAACGGACGCGAGCATCTGAAGGGCACGGATGCGGCCGAGATCGACGGCCGGCTGGCCAACATGCATTCCGCCGGCCATGGTCTGGTGGTACCGATTCGGGCAAAGCGCGAAGGTGACCATCTGACGATTTCCGTCGGTGCAGGTCAGGGCAAGGCAAATGTCGTCGTCGTCTATTTCCGCCAGCACCAGACTGTGGAGGTCCTGAAGGGCGAGAATGTCGGCAAGAACCTCGATTACTGGCACAGCGTGACCGACGTGCAGACCGTGGGCATGTGGGATGGCAAGGCGCTTGACATCACCCTGCCGGCGCGCCCCATGGGCGACGACAAGAGCGACGGCTGTGCGATCCTGCTGCAGGCGGCCGACGGAAGTGGCAACCCCTCTCACATCGTCGGCGCGACGGTGATGATGGAAAAGCCGGCAACTCTTTGAGGAAAGAACCTGGTGTGGTCCGGCCCGGAAGCATTGGGGGGCTGGGGGTAAGGGGTCAATGCGCCAGACCGGACCGTTTGGCGCCACGCGCCAACCAAGTTAGTTATAGTCTATCGCAAAAAACGGCGTCCGTATGTTCAAAATTGGGCGGGTGGCCGTTTAAATGCTCTGCAGCGTGACTATTGTCACATCCGCCCTCCGAAATGCCCTCAGATATGCAAAACCCGCCTCTGGCGAGGCGGGCATGTGACGCTTGGATGCCGGGACCGGAATGGCTCAGGCCGTGAGGGCGTCGTAGGCAGCTACGTTCTTCACGGCGCGCTCCCGAATCACGGACACCTCGTCGCCCGGCTTGTAGAGGCTCGTACCGAGACCGAAGGCCCGGACACCAACCTTCCAGTAATCGGCAAAATTCGCGTCCGAAACGCCGCCAACGGCGCCGAGAGGCAGATGCGGCGGCAGGATCGCCTTGATGGCCGAGATACCGTTCGGACCCAGCACGCTGGCCGGGAAGAACTTCAGCGCCGCAGCGCCGGATTTGGCGGCAAGCAGGGCTTCGCTGGCTGTGAAGACGCCAGGCATGGTCACCATGCCATGCGCGACAGCCCGGCGGATGACGTCGGGATCGACATTGGGGGTCACTAGCAGATTGCCACCGACGTCGTTCAGCCGGTCAACCTGAGCGACGTCGAGAACCGTGCCTGCGCCGATGAGGACATTGGCTGGCGCAAGCTTGCGGGCCTTCTCGATCGAAAGGAAGGGATCGGGAGAGTTGAGCGGGACTTCGATCGCTTCGAAGCCTGCTTCGATCAACCCATCGACAGCCGCCTCGATCTCATCCGGCCTGATTCCGCGCAGGATGGCCACGAGGTTGCGACGAAGTGCGGGCCAGGCAACGGATGCGGTCATGGATTCAGTCCTTGAATTCGTGGTCGAAAAGAGAAAGCGCCGCGGCAAGCAGGCCACGCCGCACCAGCAGGCCACCATCCAGCAGGATGGCTTCGCCACCGGCCTGAGCGATGGCACGGGCATAGAGACGGGTCAGCTTGCCCGTCCCGACCAGATAGGCCTTGCCGTGGCGTGACAGGTCGTCACGGATCGCTGCGATTTCACTGCCAATGAGGAGACCCGAGAGACGCGCTGCGGGATTGACCCTGGCGCCCGGGCTAAGCAACCCTTCGGCGCGGATGGAGAAGAGAACCGATGTCAGCGCAAAGCCTGGCACTAGGGCCTGAGCGACGGCGGCGTCGAAAATGTCAGGATCGGCCTCGGCATCACCGTCTTCAGGGACAGACAGTCGCAAGATAGATTGCCGGCTAATCAGATTGAAAAGTTCACCGGTCATGACTGTCGAGAAGCGGCGGACCTGTCCCTGTTCGACCAGCGCCCACTTCGAATGGGTTCCCGGCAGGCAGAAAAGGGCATTGTCCAGTCCCTGCTCCAGAGCACCGGCAAGCTGTGTTTCCTCGCCGCGCATGACGTCATAGGCATTGCCTTCGCGCTGGCAGACACCAGGCAGGATATAGACCGGACGGCTGACACCCTCCGGCTGAACGGCATGCTGGAACAGGCCGACCAGAGGTGCCGGGGTCTCCGCATAGGGAGCCTCCCGCCAACCGGTCCGGGCACCCGCCATGCCCGCGATCACGACGGGCAGATCCTTTGGCGCATCGAGAGCGGAAAGATGGCTCTCAAGAACGCCGGGATAGGCAGCCTTATCAAGGCTGCCCATGCCTTCTGCAGATTGTCTCTCACCGATCACCGCGCCCTGACTGTCGACAAGCCAGATACGAAAATTGCTGGTGCCCCAGTCGACGAGCGCGGCAAACGGTGATGCAGTCACGGCATATCCTCAGGCGAGATCAATCGGCAGGAGCGCTGCCGGAATGTCCTGGAAGCAGACCGGCCGCAGGAAGCGACGGATCGACAATGTACCGACCGAAGTCGCACCAAAGTTCGTCGAGGCCGGGTAAGGGCCGCCATGAACCATGGAATCGGCAACTTCGACACCCGTCGGGAAGCCATTGGCCAGCACGCGACCAGCCTTGCGCTCCAGAATCGGCATCAGACGCTTGCCAAGTGCTTCGTCGCCATCGGCGAGATGGATCGAAGCCGTGAGCTGGCCGGAAAGGCTGCGGGCCAGAGCAACCATCTCGTCTTCGCTCTCGGCAATCACGATCAGGCCGAGCGGTCCAAAGACTTCTTCGCCGAGCACGTGGTTGTCGAGCCAATCCTTGGCCGTGGTCTGGAACAGGTACGGCGTGGCGTTACGCAGGTCGCAGGTGGAGGTCAGGACCGAGCGGACACCTTCGGTACCGGCAATCCGGGTCGCACCCTTGCGGTAGGCGTCGGCGATACCGTCGGTCAGCATGGTCTGCGGGCCGACCGCCGAGAGGGCTTCGGTGGCCGTCTCGACATACTTGTCGGCGTCCGCACCCTTCAGCAGGACCACGATACCCGGATTGGTGCAGAACTGACCGGCACCCATGGTCAGCGATCCGACCCAGCCCTTGGCAATCGTTTCGCCACGGGTGGCGACGGCCTTGGGCAGCATGAACATCGGGTTGACCGAGCCGAGCTCGCCGAAGAACGGGATCGGTTCTGGACGCTGGGCGCAGAGATCGAACAGAGCACGACCACCCCCGAGCGAGCCGGTAAAGCCGACGGCCTTGATCAGCGGGTGCTGGACAAGGGCCTGGCCGACGTCGCGGCTGCCGCCGTGCACGAGCGAGAAAACGCCCGGATGCACGCCGCAGCGCTTGATGGCCGCATCAATGGCCGAAGCCACGATTTCGCCCGTGCCCGGATGGGCGTCATGCGCCTTGACCACGACCGGGCAACCTGCAGCAAGAGCGGCCGCCGTATCACCGCCAGCCGTGGAGAAGGCGAGCGGGAAGTTGGAGGCGCCGAAGACGGCAACCGGTCCGATCGGACGCTGAACCATCTTGAGGTCCGAGCGCGGGAGCGGCTTGCGGTCGGGCAGGGCTTCGTCGTGACGACGATCGAGATAATCGCCCTTGCGGATGTGAGCCGCAAAAAGACGGAGCTGGCCAACGGTACGGCCACGCTCGCCGATCAGACGGGCTTCCGGCAGGCCGGTTTCCTGGCTGCCGATCTCGGTGATGGCGTCACCGCGGGCATCGATTTCCTCGGCAATGGCATCAAGGAAAGCGGCGCGCTCTTCGCGCGTCGAATAGGCATAGGTCTCGAAAGCCTCTTCGGCGGCCTTGACCGCCTGGTCGACCAGGGCAGGGGTGCCCTTCGAGAAGGTATGAGAAGAGCCCGAGGCGGGCGACGAGGCGAAGGTATCCGTGCTGGCAATCCAGTTGCCGGCGATCAGGTGTTTTCCAGTCGGTGTATAGGCCAAGGGAGGGGCCTCCTTTTGATCTCAGTCTTCGAAGTGAGCGACGACTTTACGTTCCCCGCAAAGGAACGAATCCGCCACGATGCGCAGCGGCTGATAGTCGGTATCGCTCTGGCGGGAGCGGATGAGATGGGCGAAGCGTTCGTAGATTCCCGCATATTCGCGGTCCGGGCCGGACGCCTGTTCCTTACCCCCGATATAGAGTTCCGAACCGCCCTTTGAAAGACGCAGCTCGCCGGCATTCGTCTGGACTGTGATGTCCCACGTCTGCGGCCCTTCCTGTCGCCAGTCGAATTCGGCCGAGATTGGCGCGCCTTCGACGGTCCGCATGGCGATGGAAGCGGCGATCGGCTGCTTCTTGTTTTCCGGGAACTCCAAGGTGGATTTTTCCACCATGATGTGGCCAGGCACGATCTCCGTCAGGATGGAGAGTGCGTTGATACCCGGATCGAAAACGCCGAAGCCACCCGGTTCCCAGATCCAGGCCTGGCCGGGATGCCAACGCCGCACATCTTCCTTCCAGACGATCGAAATCGACTGGATGACCTTGTCGGAAAGCCACTGGCGAGCGGGCTCAACACCCAGCGCAAAGCGCGAGTGCCAGGTGGCAAACAAGGTGACGCCAGCCTTGGCAGCAAGCTCGGTCAGAGCCTCTGCCTCACCCAGGGTAGTCGCCGGCGGCTTCTCCATCAGGACATGGCGGCCTGCTGCAATAGCAGCCTTCGCCATGTCGAAGCGCACTTCGGGCGGGGTGCAGAGCGACACGACCTTGATATCAGGACGCGCCGCCAGAAACGCATCGACGTCGGTGAAGTTCTCGGCACCCTCGACCTTGCCCTTACGGCTGACGCCAACGGCAACGACGAAGTCCTGACCGCCCTCGATCGACGGGATGTGCTGGTCGCGGGCGATCTTGCCGATGCCGACAAGCGCGAGCGGAATACGATCTGCCATCGTCAGGTCCTCAGTGTGCGTCCTTGCCGACCGGCGAACCGCGGCAGCCCTTCAGGAAGTCGAAGTCGGCACCCGTATCGGCACCCTCGACGTGATCGTGGAAGAGGCGGGCGTAACCGCTGGCCGGCGGTTCAACCGACGGGCGCCAGTCTGCGAGACGGCGTTGCATCTCTTCTTCCGAGATATCGAGGTGAATGCGGCGCGATTCGACATCGAGCTCGATGAAGTCACCATTCTTGACGATCGCGAGCGGTCCGCCACGTGCGGCTTCCGGCGAGGTGTGCAGGAGAACGGTGCCATAGGCGGTGCCGGACATGCGCGCATCCGAAATGCGGACCATGTCGGTGATGCCCTTGCGCAGGACCTTTGGCGGCAGACCCATGTTGCCGACTTCAGCCATGCCCGGATAGCCGCGCGGACCACAGTTCTTCAGCACCATGACGCAGGTCTCGTCGATATCGAGCGCCTCGTCGTTGATCTTCGCCTTGTAGTCGTCGATGTCTTCGAAGACCACGGCGCGGCCACGATGCTTCATAAGGTGCGCGGAAGCAGCAGACGGCTTCAACACGCAGCCCTTCGGCGCGAGGTTGCCGCGCAGAACGACGATACCGCCCTGCTGGGTCAGTGCCTTGTCGACCGGGAGGATAACATCCTCGTTCCAGTTGCGAACGTCCTTGACCTCGTCCCAGATGCTCTCGCCAGAGACGGTCAGCGCATCCTTGTGCAGCTTGCCGGCTTCGCCGAGACGCTTGATGACAACAGGCAGACCGCCGGCATAGAAGAACTCTTCCATGAGGTACTTGCCCGACGGCATCAGGTTGACGATCGTCGGGATGTCACGACCCAGGCGATCCCAGTCGTCGAGCGTCAGATCGATGCCGACGCGGCCAGCCATGGCGAGGATATGCACGACGGCATTGGTCGAACCACCGATCGCACCGTTGACGCGGATGGCGTTC
>JAIXSF010000122.1 GCA_027484835.1 Rhizobiaceae bacterium
CTCAAGCCCGCTCTGAAACGACCGAATGTCTCGCTGATCCGCTGTTATGCCCGCAAGGTCGTGATGGAAGGCACCCGCGCCGTGGGCGTCGAGGTCGAGATCGGCGGCAAGATCGAAGTGGTGAAGGCGAACCGCGAGGTGATCGTTGCGGCCTCGGCCTTCAACTCGCCGAAGATCCTGATGCTCTCGGGCATCGGCCCCGCCGCGCATCTCACGGAGATGGGCATCCCTGTGGTCGCCGACCGTCCGGGCGTCGGGCAGAACCTGCAGGACCACCTGGAGTATTACCACCAGTTCAAGTCGAAGCTGCCGATCACGCTGCATTCGAAGAACAACTGGTTCTGGATGGGGATCGTCGGCGCGCAATGGCTGTTCTTCAAGAAGGGCTTGGGCACCTCCAACCAGTTCGAGGCGGCGGCCTTCATCCGCTCGGCGGCGGGGGTGAAGTGGCCCGATATCCAGTACCACTTCCTGCCGATCGCGATTTCCTATGACGGCAAGTCGGCCGTCGGCGGCCATGGCTTCCAGGCGCATGTCGGCTACAACATGTCGAAGTCGCGCGGCTCGGTGACGCTGCGCTCGCCTGATGTGAAAGACGCGCCGGTTCTGCGCTTCAACTATATGAGTGACCCGGAAGACTGGGTGAAGTTCCGCCATGCGGTGCGCGTCACCCGCGAGATCTTCGCCCAGAAAGCCTTCGATCCCTATCGCGAGGTCGAGGTGGCGCCGGGGCCGAATGTGCAGTCGGATGAGGAGATCGACGCCTATCTCGCCGAACATCTCGAAGGCGCCTATCACCCCTGCGGAACCTGCAAGATGGGTCGTGCAGATGATCCAATGGCCGTCGTCGATCCGACGACCAAGGTCATCGGCGTCGAGGGACTGCGTGTGGCCGACTCGTCGATCTTCCCGCATGTGACCTATGGCAACCTGAACGGCCCCTCGATCATGACGGGTGAGAAGGCGGCGGATCATATCCTCGGCAAACAGCCCCTGCCCCGCAGCAATCAGGAGCCGTGGGTGAACCCGCGCTGGGAGACGAGCGACCGGTAAGGGTTTAGCGGTAGTCGTCTTCGCGCTGATGGCGGATGGCAGCGACGCTCAGAAGATCGTCGCTGCCGATCCGGTAGAGCACGACATAACCCGTGGTTCCGAAGCCTATGACCATTTCCCTCAACGCCGGATCTCCACCTTTCGCCATTCGATGGATCAGGGGACGCCTCTCTAGCGAGGAGATCGCAGCCTGCACGGCCGCGTAAGCACGTTCTGCGAGCGCCAGATCATACTGGACGAGATAGGAATAAAGTCGATCAAGGTCATCCAATGCGTCCTGGGTGTACCTGATCTCGAAGGTCATTTGCCCTGTGCTGCCTTGGCAGCATCGAGCTTGGCTCGCATCATCGATAGGACATCTTCCGTCGTGTACCAGACACCGGTGCGTTCTGCTTCCTCAAGAGAGGCCAAACCTCGTGCCATGAACTCCGCCTGTTCCCGCCGGTACTGCACCTCCGCCCGTGCAGAGCGGTCGATGAGGTCGGCCACGGTTTCGCCTTCGCGCAGCACGCTTTCGGCGGCGGCGTGGAATTCCGCGTCGTCGAGGACGGATGGCTTGACGGTCTCGCTCATGGCTGAACTCCCTGATCTCAAGCCATCATAACGCGAAAGGGACGATGTGATAAGGCAAGGGGGCTCAGGGGGCGACGATCCGCGCCAGGATCCTGTCCGCCACCAGCTCGTAATTCTCATCGAAATGATGGCCGCCGGGGCGGGCGATGAGGTCGACGCCGTCCTTGACGCGAGGCTCCAGCGCCGGACAGGCTGTGTCTTCCTCCTCCAGCCCATAGACACACTGGATCTTGGAGGCGTCGACAGTGGCCAGATGATCGACCGGATCACCGTGTTTTCCCGCGCCCGAAGCTCCCAGCCAGCCGGAAACGGCGATCTCGAAATCGGCCTGATGCGACAATGCCAGGAGCGACAGCACCGTGATCGCCTTCTGATCGCCGGCCTGCAGCAGCCCGTAGACCCTGGGCAGGACGTTGGCGCCGAAGGAATAGCCGATCAACACGACCTTGGAGACCCCGAGATTCTTTTTGTAGTGGCTGATCATGGCTGCGAGATCGGCGGCTGTCTCTTCTGGCATCTTCTCGCTCCAGAAATAGCGCAGCGCGTCGACGCCGATGACCGGAACCCCGTTTTCATTGAGCCTTGCTGCAATGCGCTGGTCGATCTCCCGCCAGCCGCCATCGCCGGAATAGAAGATCGCGACCGTGTCATGGGTTGGCGTGACGATGTCTTCCACCAGCGGCAGATCAAGCGCCGCATCGTCCGGTTTGAGGCGGGCGACGAGGCCGGTGACCTCTGCCGACAGGATACGAACAGGACCACCCTCCCCGTCTTCAATCACCACATCCGGATGGCTGGCCTTGAGGCCTTCCGCATGGCTGCGAGACTCGGCGTCAGCTGCCTGGGAAAAGGTGATGCGGACGGGATTGGGAAGCTGGCCGGGCGCCAGTCCGTAGGCGGTGCCGCGTGCGGTCTCCCGGCGCGGCGCGGGGGTGCAGAGCGGCTTCGGCAGGGCAATTGCCTCGGTCGGATCGACAGCGATGGTCTCGCCGACCGTTTCGGCAAAACTCCCATTTGGGGTCTGGGCTGCGATGGCGAGCGCCAGTGCACCACCTTCGCCGAACCCGAGAATGCGTGGCGGGCGGTAGAATTCGGTTTCGTGGCTGCGGTGCAACTGCCGCGCCAACTGTTCGATGTCGGCGGGCAGAAAGAGACATTCGCGGCCGGTCTCGCGCGACAGGGCGGCGCGCCAGGTGCGCAGATCAACGCCGACGCCGACGGCGCCGCCGAGCACGGCGGTATCCAGCGCCGCCTGTTCGGCAATGTCCCAGCCGTTGGCATCGGAAATGATGACCACGACGCCCGACATGTTGCCGTCATCGGGAACGGAGATCTGGTCCTGCGGCAGGCTGATGATGGCTTGCCCGGCAGCGTTGGCCGGCGGAGCGGTGATGAATAGCGGCAGAGCCGCGAGGCAGGTGAAGAGGTATCGTCCCAGACGGCTGCGCATGCGTCGCTTCCCCTTCGATGCCATCATTTGCGCATCAATGCTTTCAGCCCGCCGCCGATCAGCAGAGTGACATCGATCAGCGACAGGATCGGCAGGCCCTGGCCGGCAACGGCGAGGTAGCGCGGCTGCCAATCCGGATCGAACTTTTCCTTGAAAGCCCGGACACCGCGGAAATTGTAGAAGCGCTCGCCGTGTTCGAAGATCTGCCGGGCGACATGGTTCCAGGCGGGGGCACGGCTGTTCCCGGACAGACCGGCAAGCGGCGCCATGCCGAGGTTGAGGCTCCGGAAACCATCGGCCTTCAATGTTTCCATGATCTTCACGAAGAGCAGGTCCATCATGCCGCGATGGACGCCGGGGATGTGACGCATGAGGTCGATGAAGGCGTCGCCCTTCGACGAGGCGGTCATCAGACTTGCAAAGGCCACGATGCGACCTTCGAGCCGGATGACGGCGACCGGACCCGACGCCACATAGGCACGGTCAAATGTGCCGAGCGAGAAGCCCTTTTCCGCGGCATTGTGAGCCGAAAGCCAAGTGTCGGAGACGGCTTCGAGTTCGTCGAGAACGGCGGGCACGGCATCTGCAGGGATGAGTTCGAAGGACAGTCCATCGCGTTCTGCACGATTGATCGAACGGCGCAGCTTCAGCCAGTCGCCACCGGCCAGGGTGAAGCGGGTCAAATCGACGACCGCCTGCTCGCCGAGCTTCAGCGCCTGCAGGCGCAGCTCGACCGCCACCGGCAGGAAGTCGGCAGAGACCTGGTAGAAGACCGGGCGGCTGCGGTTGCGGCGGGCTTCAGCAACGAATTTTTCGATGAGGGGTGCCCAGAGGTGCTTTGGCCCGACCGGATCGAACAGCGCCACCAGCGATCGGCCCCTGCGGGCATACATGATGAAGGCTTGCCCACAATCGGAAAACAGGACGCGTTTGTCGCCGAGGCGGACGAGGCCAGCACTGGCATTTTCCTGCAGCGGCAGCAGAGCGAGCGCACGGTCCAGATCCTCGGCGTGATCCTGGTCTGCCTCGCGGCTGCGGCGCGGCATGCGCACCAAGCCGCGCGAAGCGATGACTCCGAGCACCATGGACAGACCGAGCGTGCCTTCCGTCGCATCGATGCCATGGCGGGCGAGCACCAGACCCCAGCCGAATTTGACGAGGCTCTCTTCGGCAAAGAACGGCGCAAGCACCGCCAGCAACGCGAGAACGCCGAGCACCATGCCCGTGCGCGGGGCGCGCAAGACGAGCTTGGGGACCAGCGAAAGAACCACGACCGACAGGGGCTTGGCACGCGCTGAGGCCGGCGCAGCTGCGACCGTCTCAGCATCCGACAAAGAAGAAACCATAAACCGGACCACGAATTGAAGGGAATTGAACGCTTATTAGCGCCCATGCATGGACCGAAGCTTGTGACACCAACGGGTAAACGAGTCGGTAATCCAACGCATAAATTGCGCAAGACACCGTATTTCGCCTGCGGTCAACCAAGGCGAACGCAGGACTGCGTTGCGTCCAGAGCAGGTTTTCAGGGAGCCTTTGGCCCGCCTGGCCGGTAGGTGCCGGCTGTCCGCATCAGCGGCGAAGCACCTTGGCGGCCAGCGAGAAGGGACTGGATACCGTCTGGGCTGCGGCATCGAGCACGAAGGCGCCGGCATCCCCGAGCGTGGCTGCGGCTGCAGGCTTGCTCAACGTTGCGGCCAGCTGCTTCACGTCGAAGAAGCGATTGTGGTTGGTCGCATCGATCGATTCCAGCGAGGAAATGTCGATGAGAGTTACGCCATATCGCTTGGCAGCCTCTGCAACTTCGGGATTGCGGGCATCGAGGGCGCCGACGCGCTGGGTGCCGGCCCCGAGAATGCTGGAGACCTGAAGTGCCCGGTCATCCTGCGCGACGAGAATGGTGATCGGCGTGCGCATGCGGCCGATGACATCGAGCTGAGCCGTGAACACGTCCTCGTCGATATCGGGCGCGGCCATGATGACCCGCAGCCTGTCGAGGACATCGCCCTTGCCTTCGAGCCGCAACTGCCTGAGAGCCTCGACCGTCAGCCAGCCACCCATGGAATGGGCGAAGACATCCACATCGCCCTTTCGGGCGCGGACCATGTCGGACAGCAGGTTTGCCAGCGCATCGCGCGAGTATGTTGCGGATTCCTTGTCGGCGACATAGGCCGGCAGAGCCGCGAGCGAAGGCCAGGAGAAGAGCACCGGCGTGCCATCGAGATTGCTGTCCGTCTTCAGCTGCGCCAGACGGAAGAGCGATTCCTGGAAATTGTAGTTATAGCCATGAACGAAGACGAGTGGCGCCGCCGCCTCGCGGCGACTGATCGCCTTCAGAAGGTCCGAACGGTCGAGGGCGGACTGCGAGACCACCGCAAAATCGGTCTTCGGGTCGACCTTACGACCGGGCTTCGGCCATTCGATATTGGTCGCCACGTGGTTCGGCGGGATGGAGACGTCGAAGCTCGCGTAGTTGGGCTCGCGGGTCTTGGTCGTCGTGAAGACGTTCTTACCGGGTTCGGCACGTTCGCGGGTGGTGACTGAGTAAAGGGTCTCGACCCGCGTCGGCTGGAAATCGTTGAGCGCCACCGTCCCGAGCGTCTCGGGACCGGGGCGTCCGGCACAGGCCGTCAGTCCACCCACAGCCAGGAGGCAGATCGCAATCGTAACAAGGTGCTGCAAACGGCCGGACAGGACAGGGGTGAATTTCATCTTCGAACCTATCAAGGATACGCGGAACGGGCGCTCGGCGCCCGTCATGAGCGCGTCTTGCGGAGCTATAGCGACGTGGTTGGCCTTCGCCAAGAGGCTCGCTGGAATCGTGAATGCGACAGGGCCGACACCAGGGATCGCACAGGGATCCGCACAGGTGATTGCATGTCAATCTGGTTATGGTTTTCCGCGAGAAGATTATTTGCGTCCCAGCAACTCATCTGTAAGCATAACCATCAAGGGAGCGTTTGCCGAACGGGAGAGAGAGGGCCAGCGTCAACAAGCTTACATGATCTACGAATTCATGTTTGCTTCCGCCGTTGCCCTGATCCGGTAGACCTGCCCAACTCGATATATCCAGGGAGGAGATCATGTTGCGCCAATTCGTTCTTGCCGGTCTGTCCGGAATTGCCCTGTCGCTGACAGGAACCGTCGCATTTTCGGCGGATGTCACGCTCAAGCTTCACCAGATGCTGCCGCCGCAGGCGACGATCCCGGCGAAGGTCCTCGCGCCCTGGGCCGAGAAGATCCAGGCCGACTCGGGCGGCCGCATCGCGGTCGAGCTCTATCCGGCCATGCAGCTGGGCGGAAAGCCGGCCGACCTCGTCGACCAGGTCAAGGACGGCGTCGTCGACCTGACCTGGACGCTTTTCGGTTATACGCCGGGCCGCTTCCCGAAGTCGGAAGCCTTCGAGCTGCCCTTCATGGTGACGACTGCAGAAGCGACTTCCGTCGCCTTCCAGGAGTATTACGAGAAACACCTCAAGGACGAGCTGACCGACTACCATGTTCTTGCCGTGCACACGCATGGTCCGGGGCTGATCCACACCATCGCCTCCAAGCCGGTCCAGAAGCTTGAGGACATGCAGGGGCTGAAGCTGCGCGGCACGTCCAAGGTGATCAACCAGATGCTGGAAGCCATGGGCGCCTCTGCCGTCGGCATGCCGGTCACCGCTGTGCCGGAAAGCCTGTCGAAGAGCGTCATCGACGGCTCGGTCGTTCCGTGGGAAGTAACGCCGGCGATCAAGATCGCCGAGCTTGCCCCGAACCACACCGCGTTTTCCGGTCCGAACGGCCTCTATACCGGGACCTTCGTCTTTGCGATGAACAAGGACAGCTA
>JAIXSF010000338.1 GCA_027484835.1 Rhizobiaceae bacterium
AAACGGCTTCGACTGGGTGCTGAACCGGATTCTCGCCGACCATCCGCCAGATCGCGCCGAAATGACCGGTTGGGGCGTCGGCGGTCTGCTGATGGAGATCCCGAGCCGCCCGCTGCCGCGTCTCGCCGCAACCGCGGAGGCAAACCCGGCCGCCCTTGGGCTCGTGGTGCTCGCTGCGGGGCGTGCAAGCCGCATGGGTGAGGGCGGCCGGCACAAGCTGCTGGCGGAGTTCGAGGGCGAAGCGCTTGTCAGGCGGTCGGTGCGTCAGGCGTTGGAGGCTGATGTCGGTCCCGTTACTGTCGTCACCGGCCATCGCAGCAACGAGGTCGCGGAGGCCCTTTCCGGTCTCAAGGCCAGGGTTCTCGAGAACCCGGACTTTGCCACCGGCATGGCGAGTTCGCTGAAGGCTGGTCTGGCGACAATCGAAGCCGATGGGCTTCCGGGCATGATGGTCCTGCTTGCCGACATGCCGAACGTCTCCGCAGTGGATATCAAAGCTCTGGTACGCACCTATGCGAAATCCGGGGGCAAAGCGATCGTCCGTGCTGTCGCCGATGGGCAGCGCGGCAATCCGGTGATCCTGCCGGCAGCAACCTTCGAAGCCCTCAAAGCGCTCGAAGGCGATATCGGCGCGCGTCCGGTGATCGAGAATGCGGGCCTGGCCGTCATCGATGTCGAAATCGGCCCGGCAGCAAGGCTTGATGTCGATACGCCGGAGGCTATCCTGGCGGCCGGCGGCATCCTGAAGGGCTGATCATGGACAATGCGGCGATCGAGGAAATGTTCGAGGCGGTCGGACCTGTGACCATCCGAAGGATGTTCGGCGGCAAAGGCATCTATGCGCGCGGGATCATCTTTGCCCTCGAATTGCGCGGTGAGATGATGCTGAAGGGCGATGACGAGAGTGCGCCGCTCCTGGAAGAGGCCGGTGCCCGGCGATGGCGCTACGAGGGGAAGAGCGGCAAGCCCGTTGCCATGCCTTACTGGACGATCCCGGACGAGGCTCTCGACGATCCCGACATGATGGCGAAGTGGGCGCGGATCGCGCTTGATGCGGCTCTGCGTGTGACGGATCGTGAATCTGCTCAGCGCAGATAGGTCAGAACCGTCTGGGTGAACACCGACAGTGGCTGCGGCAGATCGTCGAGGTCGAACCAGCCGATATCCGAGAGCTTGTCCGGCTCCGTCAATTGCGGTTCACCCATCGTGTCCTCACTGACGTAAAGCAGCGATACCCAATGCTGGCGATCTGCCGCGATGCGCTGCTCGGTTAAACCGAGATAGCGGATCGTCCCGATCGTGAGCCCTGTCTCTTCCTCGGCTTCACGTCGTGCGGCGAGCTCTGCCGGCTCCATATGGTCGACCTTTCCGCCGACGATATTCCAGTGACCGGCTTCCGGCGCTTTCATGCGCCTGCACAAAAGCAGTTTGCCATCCCGAAGGATGGCAAGACCAACCCCGAGACCGGGGAAATCGATACCGGGCTGACCCACAGAGATCAGGCCTTGGCGGCTGCAACGATCAGCATAAAGGCAGGGATGTCGTCGCCGAAGCCGACCGGCGTCGGACCATCATCATGGTCGTGATGACGATTGCGGCGGCGATCGCGATTGTCATCGTTGGCCGGGTAGGGATTGTTGCGGTTGTTGTTGCGCGGGTTCTGGTCGCGGCGCTTGTCCGCCTTGCGTTCCGTTGCCACCGCTTCCACTTTGACCGCTTCCATCACCTGTTGTTCCTCTGCCGGTTTGACTGGTTCGACGCGAGCCTCGGAAGGCTTCACATACTCGCTGCGCGTATCGGATTTATGACCGCCGCGCCGCTCGCGACCTTTGTCGCGACCGCGTTTTCCACGGCTTTCGTCATGGCTCTCCGCTGGCGCCGGGAGCGCCGAGATGTCGCCGTCCAGCCATTCGATCTTCTGATCGATCAGCTTTTCGATGGCGTCGAGGAACTTGGTGTCGCTGCGCGTCACCAGGGTAAAGGCTGCACCGGAGCGTCCGGCACGGCCGGTACGACCGATGCGGTGGACGTAATCTTCGGCGTGGATCGGAACGTCGAAATTGAAGACGTGGCTGACGTCCGGAATGTCGAGGCCGCGGGCGGCAACGTCGGACGCAACAAGCAGCGTGATCGCATTGGCCTTGAAGCCTGCCAGCATCGTGGTGCGCGAGCGCTGATCCATGTCGCCATGCAGGGCGCCGACCGAGAAGCCGTGGCGCTCGAGCGACCGGAAGAGGTCGGCCACGTCCTTCTTGCGGTTGCAGAAAATGATTGCGTTCTTCAGGTCGTCCTGTGCACGGATCAGGTCACGCAGCGTCGAACGCTTTTCGTAATCCTTGTTGTGGCAGGCAACCAGGCGCTGGGTCACCGTCTTCGCCGTCGAGGACGGCGGTGCGACTTCGATGCGCTCGGGGTTCTGCAGGAACTGGTCGGCCAGCTTGTGGATCTCCGGCGGCATGGTGGCCCAGAAGAACAGGGTCTGGCGCGTAAACGGGATCATCTTGGCGATGCGCTCGATGTCGGGAATGAAGCCCATGTCGAGCATGCGGTCGGCTTCGTCGATGACGAAGACTTCAACGCCGGTCATCAAACGCTTACCGCGCTCGCATTGGTCGAGCAGGCGGCCGGGCGTGCAGATCAAAACGTCTGCGCCACGTTCCAGCTTGCGGTCCTGTTCGTCGAAGGACACGCCGCCGATCAGGAGCGCGACGTTGAGCTTGTGATTCTTGCCGT
>JAIXSF010000090.1 GCA_027484835.1 Rhizobiaceae bacterium
AGAGCGTGCCGGACACGTCGAGCGCTTCCAGCGTCTTCGGGTGGAATTCACCGAAGGTGCCGAGGATGACCTTGGGGCCGGCCTTGATCGTGCCGGAACGGCCCGGATGGTACCATTCGGGACCGCCTTGCTCGATCTGCACATTGCTCATCGGAATGCCGCAGGCTTCGAGCACGGCGAGTGCATCGGCCTTGGCGTCGAAGACGTCGACAGGCTTGCCGCCGCCCTTGGCCGCATTCGACCACATACGGCCGGAACCGGCAATCGAGGCCGTGCCCCGACGCACGCCACCGGCAACGCGCCGCTGCGTGTCGGGCGTGTCACCCTCATAGGTGCCGGAGACTTCGAAGATCGCCACGTCGCCAAAGCCACGGTCGGCATTGCGCTGGGCCGCCGTCAGGAGACCCGGCAGAAGCGAAGGACGCATGTCCGACATGTCAGCTGCAATCGGGTTGACGAGCTTCAGCTTGTCGCTGCCGCCGCCGAAGAGCTTGGCATGCTCGGCCGAGATGAAGGACCAGGTCACGGCTTCGAGCATGCCGCGCGAGGCGAGCGCCCGGCGGGCCGAGCGCGTGCGGATCTGCAGTGTCGTCAGGATCTTGGCATTGACCGAACCGGTCGGCGGCAGTGGCTCAGGCTTGATGTTGTCGACGCCGTGCATGCGCATGACCTCTTCGACGAGATCCGCCTTGCCATCGACGTCAGGACGCCAGGAGGGAACGGAAACCTTGGCTGAGGTCTCGTCGCCCGAGAGGATCTCGAAGCCGAGGGCTTTGAGGATCTGGCGCGCTTCGTCGTTGGAGACGGTCAGACCGGTCAGGCGCTTCACTTCCGAATAGGGGAAGTCGACAACCTTCTTCTCATGGCCCTTATAGCCTTCGACCTTGGCTGCCGCCGCCGTGCCGCCGCACATCTCGAGCACCAGTTCCGTGGTGCGCTCCAGACCCTGGACCATGTATTCAGGATCGACGCCACGCTCGAATCGATAGCGGGCATCGGTGATGATGCCATGGGCGCGGCCGGTCTTGGCGATGTTGATGGGATCCCAGAGAGCCGACTCGATCAGCACGTTGACGGTGTTCTCGTCACAGCCCGAATGCTCGCCGCCCATGATGCCGCCGATGGATTCCGGACCGTTGTCATCGGCGATGACGACGTTGTTCGGGTTCAGCTTGTAGGTGCGGGTGTCGAGCGCGAGGATCTCCTCGCCGTCCTTGGCCCGGCGCACGACAAGCGCGCCCTTGACCTTGTCGGCGTCGAAGACGTGCATCGGGCGACCCTGGTCGAAGGTCATGTAGTTGGTGACGTCGACCAGTGCCGAGATCGGTCGCAGGCCGATCGCGAGCAGACGCTGCTGCATCCACTTCGGGCTCGGGCCGTTCTTGACGCCGCGCACAAGGCGATAGGCAAAGCCCGGGCAGAGATGGTCTTCGAGCTCGAGCTTGACCTGATGCGGGGTTTCTCCCTCGACCTTGAAGGCGGGCGCCTTCGGGGCCTTGAGCGTGCCAAGGCCGGAAGCGGCCAGATCCCGCGCGATGCCGAAGACGCTCGTGCAGTCCGGACGGTTCGGTGTCAGGTTGATCTCGATGACCGGGTCGTCGAGGCCGGCGTAAGATGCAAACGAGGTGCCAACAGGCGCATCCTCGGGCAGGTCGATGATGCCGTTGTGATCCTCGGAAATGTTGAGCTCCTTTTCGGAGCACATCATGCCATGGCTTTCGACACCACGGATCTTGCCAACAGCCAGCGTCACATCGATGCCGGGAACATAGGTGCCCGGACGCGCCAAGGCGCCGATCATGCCGGCGCGGGCATTCGGCGCGCCACAGACGATCTGCACCGGCTTGCCGTCACCGGCATCCACCGAGAGCACCTTCAGGCGATCTGCCTCGGGATGCTTTTCCGCCGTCAGGATCTTGGCAATGACGAAGGGCTTGTAGGCCGCCTTGTCATCGACATCCTCGACCTCGAGGCCGATTGCGGTCAGCCGCTCGCAGATCTCGTCGAGCGAGGCCTCGGTTTCCAGGTGATCCTTCAGCCAGGAGAGTGTGAATTTCATAGAACTTTCTCGTCTTCCTTGATGCGCCTGTGGCGCAATTCACTATTCCGTCGCAGTCTCATCGATAGGTCGGCGCTTAATTCAAGCCGCTTTCTCCGGTGCTTTGGCCCCTGGGGCCTTCCAGCCCGCCAGCATGCCCCGGATCGACAAATCCTCATCGACATCAGGCCAATGCACCCCGGCTAGCATGAGATGCACGTTGTTCCGCTGGGCAGGCGTAGCGTTCAGCAGGCGTGGATACCACCATAACGGTGTGGACACCTGCCGCCCGTCCGCGAGCCGAACATGCACCGTATGCGGATCGCACCAGGCCTCGGTCGGGCGCTCCGCCTCGGGATAGGAATCATGCGAAATAGTCATTCCATGCCTCCAGCATCTGCTGCCTGTGTTCCTCGACCACTTCCAATATACGTGCAAGGTCCCTCTGGCTAAAGCCCCCGGCTTCGGCGACCTTGAGATCCGCCAGCCAGACCTTCGCTTCACCTCCGTTGCCATCGACATGAATATGAGGTGGCTCATACCGGTCGGCGGAGTAGAAATGGAAGCGAAACCCATATTTGCGAAGGACCGTCGGCATCAGCTCACCCCTTGCACAATATCCTTCAAATTGAAGGTCCTAACCCTACTGTCTCGTTCCCATCTGCATCTTGCCCGAAGCGTCCAGCGGTCGCGCGCCTGACGCCTGCCTTCCGAGGAGCATGCTGACCACCGTCACATCGAGATCGATGTCGGGCCAGTGGATGCTCGACGGCATGAATTCCACGTTGTTCCGCTCCACCGGCATCGCCTCCTGAAGGGGCGGGTACCACCAGACCGGAACGCTGACGATACGACCGTCCGTCAGTTCCACATGCAGCAGGTCGTCATCGCAAAGCAGATCGACCGGCCGCATGTTGTCGAGATGTTCAATCACGTCACATTTGCCTTCATTCACTCGGAGAAGCGGGCTTCATCCACCCCTCCGTCTGGCCGCCCCTCATCGGGGCAGCCACGCATTGTGCCAATCAGCTGCTCAGACCGCCAAACAGCGTCGGCACGTCGAGCGGGCGGAAGCCGTAATGGCTCATCCAACGGACATCGGCGTTGAAGAAGTCGCGCAGGTCCGGCATGCCGTATTTCAGCATGGCGATGCGGTCGAGGCCCATGCCCCAGGCGAAGCCCTGGTATTCGTCCGGATCGAGACCACCGGCGCGCAGCACGTTCGGATGAACCATCCCGCAGCCGAGGATTTCCATCCAGTCCTTGCCTTCGCCGAACTTGACGATCGGACCCGACGAGCGGTCGCACTGGATGTCGACCTCAAAGCTCGGCTCGGTGAACGGGAAGAAGGACGGGCGGAAGCGCATGGTGACGCTGTCGACCTCGAAGAAGGCCTTGCAGAACTCTTCCAGGATCCAGCGCATGTTGGCGACATTCGCCGTCTTGTCGATGACGAGGCCTTCGACCTGATGGAACATCGGCGAATGCGTCGCGTCCGAGTCCTGGCGATAGGTCTTGCCGGGAATGACGATGCGGATCGGCGGCTTCTGGGCTTCCATGGTGCGCACCTGCACCGGCGAGGTGTGCGTGCGCAGCACCTTGCGCTCACCATTCTCGTCCGGCTGGAGGAAGAAGGTGTCGTGCATCTCGCGGGCCGGGTGTCCCTCGGGGAAGTTGAGCGCCGTGAAGTTGTAGTAGTCGGTCTCGATATCGGGACCTTCGGCGATCGAGAAGCCCATGTCGGCGAAGATCGCGGTGATCTCGTCGACGATCTGGCTGATCGGATGGATGCGGCCGCGTTCGGCCGGCGAGGAGCGCACGGGCAGCGACACATCCAGCGTCTCGGCCTTGAGCCGCGCATTGATCGCCGCATCCTTCAGCGCCGTCTTGCGGGTTCCGATTTCCTCGGTGATCTCGTTCTTCAGCGCATTGATCGCGGCACCGCGCGTCTGGCGCTCTTCCGGCGTCATCGTTCCGAGCGTCTTCAGGAGTTCCGAGACGGACCCCTTCTTCCCGAGGGCCGCCACGCGCACAGCCTCGATCGCAGCCTCGTCCGCAGCAGCGGCGATGTCAGCGAGAAGCGTCGTCTTCAAACTGTCGAGATCGGACATGTTTCCGTTTCCTGCCCCATTGTCTCGCCGCCCTTTTCCGGCGGCATGAAGATCACATGAAAAAACCCGCGCCAGCCCTGCCAGCGCGGGTTTCCCAATACTTGAATTCAGTCTGGGAAGCGCTGGTTACTTGACCGCGCTTTCAAACTCGTTGGCCGTGCCGGCGTCCTTGAGGTAGGCGAGCGCCTTCTTGGAAGCGTCTACGAGCTTCGCGAAAGCAGCCGGCTCATGGATGGCGAGGTCGGAGAGGACCTTGCGGTCGACTTCGATGCCAGCCTTGTTGAGGCCGTCGATGAAGCGGCCGTAGGTCAGGCCGAATTCGCGGACGGCAGCGTTGAT
>JAIXSF010000447.1 GCA_027484835.1 Rhizobiaceae bacterium
ATCCCGAGCTCAGCGAGAGCAGGCAGTCTTTCAATCGCTGCAGCGAACGTGCCCTCCGGCGTGAAGGTGCCGACGTGAATCTCGTAGATCACCGCTTCCGACCAAGGGCGGCCTGCCCAGCCCTTCGACTTCCAACGATAAGCCTTGGGGTCGACCAAGATAGACGGACCGTGGACATCGGTTTCGAGGGCGCGGCCTGCAGGGTCCGGCACACTCCGGCCATCCGGCAGGACGAAGGCATAGGGTGCGCCCGGGGGGACGTGGGACGCGCGCAGCTCATACCAACCGTCTCCGGCGGTCCCCATCGGCAACTCTTCGCCGCGAAGGCGCAGGCTGACCGCCCTAACCGATGGGGCGTAAAGGCGAAAGCGGACATCGCCAGATGCCATGTATTCCGCCCCCCAACTCTTGGGGAAGACGCGGCGTTCTTGTCCGATCGGGCGACCTTCGGCCGCCGCCCCTTCAAATCGTTCGTTCATCCGCGCGACCTCTCCCTCGATGCTTCGAGCGGATCGAACGGCAGTACACTCGGAAGGTTCCTCGAAGGCAAAGAGGAATCAGATACCGGGATAGGACGTCGTCAGGAACAAAGCGTGAGCACGGGAATTGCCCATTCATGTGCCGACCTTGACTGCATTCTGCAGGAGGCGGCCAAAAAGGGAGATGACCATGCCCATCAATGACCCATCATCGCCTTTCGACGATCAGCCGCCGATGCCCGCCCCGACTTGGGCACCGGAGGTACCCGTCGAAGAGCCGGAGCCCGATCTGCTGCCGGACGAATTGCCAAACCCGAACCCGGACGAGACGCGCGATCCGCCGGTAATCGAGCCCGGTCGTCCCATGTGAGGTCTCAACGTCGTCGGGCCTCAGCGGAGGCCCGCGACACGATCCCAGCTCTTCTTGCCGGCGACCCAGTTCTGCCAGTCGGAGACCGAGCCGTAGAAGACGTTCAAATCGATCTTGCCGTTGACACCTTGGGAGAGGCCCGAGCCGGAATACTGCCAGAAGACCCACTTGCGACCCGGATAGATCTTGGAGGGATGCGCGGCGACCGAGCGCAGCCAGAAGGGATAATCGAGGAAGTAGCCGCGCAGGTTGTCCTTGTAGAAGTCTGGTGCGGTGTAGATGACCGGCCGCTTGCCGTAGTGCTGCTCGAGCCGATCCATGAAGACCTGCATTTTCTCTCGCGCGCGTTCCGGCGACAGCTTGAAACGGCAGCTGGACTCGCCGTTGTACTCGACGTCGATGACCGGCGGCAGGGCATCCGGGTCGCGCGGAACGTTGCGGATAAACCAATCGGCCTGCTCAGAGGCTACGCGGCACCAGTAGAAGAAATGGTAGGCACCACGCTTCACGCCGGCTTCCTTGGCCCGGTTCCAGTTAGTGCGGAACATCGGATCGATGTGGTCGCCGCCGTCCGTGGCCTTGATATAGGCGAAGTTGGCCCCCTGGCTGCGAAGCCGTGGCCAGTCGATTTCTCCCTGCCAGCGAGAGACGTCGACGCCATGTACCGCATGATGCTTGGGCTTCACCTTGCCGAAATTCATCGGCTTGGCGTCGCTGAAACGTTGATTGAAGACGCGGTGGCGTGTTGCTGAGCGTGCCGCCGGCTCTTCCGGGGCAGCCATCGGCGACGCCGGGGCCGCGAGCATGGCAACCGGCCGCTGGTCGGGTACCGGCATGCCGGCCGTCATCTGAGCAGAATCGAAATGCGCCTGATTGGGGGAATTGCCCGCCCAGGCAAGGGCCTGCGGCTGAGATCCATTGTCCGGTGCGACCGGCGTGATGGCACCGGTCTGCTCGTCCACGGCGACAGCCGGCGTCGGGGCGGCAGCAACCTGCGACGCCCGCGGCTGCGGTGCAGACGCCGATTGCAGTCGAAGAGCCTCGATGGGGTTCGTGCGTGCGCTGCAGCTGGTGAGTACCAGACAGCCGACGAGAAGTGAGGGAATGACCTTGGAACGCATGGCACACGAACTCAAACACTAAGGGGCCGGGCGCAAGCGAAGGCGGACACCCGGAGCTTCAGGGAATTGCTAACAAAGCTTTACCGGAGAAAGGTGAATGCAATCTTTACGAGGCGACGCGCCTCGCTCGTGGCTGGGGAAGAGCGCACAACGGGCTCAACGACGACGGGCCAGCCTTCACGCAGATGTGCGGAAATCGCCTGATCCCCGGTTGCAACATCCGCGTATCCGAGAGTGAAAGCACAATGGCGGCCGGCAGGGAGACAGACATGCTGCAACGACGCTCATTCCTGATCACTTCACTTCTGGCGCTGAGCGGAGGGCGGGCCTTTGCCGCGGACCCTTGGGCTGCGTTGCGCAGCGGAAATGCCTTCGTGCTCCTGCGCCATGCGCTGGCGCCGGGTACCGGAGATCCAGAGGGCATGCGGATCGGCGATTGCAGCACTCAACGCAATCTGTCCGAAGAAGGCAGGCTTCAGGCGCAGCGGATCGGAGCACTCTTCTTCGAGAACGGGATCGAAAAGGCAGAGGTGTTTTCAAGCCAGTGGTGCCGCTGCCTCGATACGGCGACCTTGCTCGGCCTCGGGCCGGTGGAGCAACAGCCTCTGCTCAATTCCTTCTTCGAAGAACCCGGCAAGAGACAGGCCCAGACCGAGGCTCTGAGGCAATGGTTGCAGGGACGCCCAAAGGCGGGCCTGCCCCTCGTTCTCGTAACACATCAGGTGAACATCACAGGCCTGACATCTGTCACGCCGCAAAGCGGGGAACTCGTCTTTACTGCATTGGACGCTGCCGGTGACGCCAGCGTCGTTGGTCGGCAGTCCGCCGGGGCATGACTGGGAAAGTTGGCGGCGACAATAATGATCGCCCGTGATGAAAAATCTTCCAAAAAACTTAGGTGCGGCGGCAATTGTGACACGCCCCGGCGGACGTGGCCGGCAGGGTCCGGCGGGCGGAATAATTCGTCAGAACCGACGCTTCGTGGAGTCTAAAATCTGCATCTATTGCGAGTAACATCCGGCTGCCTGTTCCCAGCATGCCAGCACGCCGTGTAATCACCATCACGGCAAGCAGGACGGAAGCGCAGTGGCCTTGCCATCTAATATGGGAGCGGCACAGGCATGGACCTTTTGCGGGCGCGTCTGGAAGATCAGGCCTATGAGGACGCAATTCGCTATTGCGCCAATAGTATTCTGCCGATGCATTTCGGCGAGAAGCTGATCAACAAGATCTTCGGGCGCAATCTTCAGTCTCATGCTGCCGGGCTTCTGGCCGTCATGCACTGCGAAGCAGAACTGGGACTTCGGGAACGGCCGACACTCTCCCAGATCCAGACCGAGATGGGGCGGTCGCGCACCCTCCACGGCTTCTTCGCCCTGCTGCGATTTGCCGGCTTCATCGAAACCACCGAGCATCAGGACGACAAGCGCGCCAAGGTTCTGATTGCCAAGCCAGCTCTTCTGGATGGTCTCAAAACCTGGCTCTCCCACCATATGAGCTGCGCAGAGGTCGCCGGGCTTCTGTCGGCCGGAAGTGCCCACAGACTGAAGACCGACCCCGACTTTGCCCTCCGCTATATCGCTGCGGCCCGTGTGCTGCTCGACCGGGTCCGGTCGTACCTCGCCGGACACGGTGCCTGGCCGTGGTTCGACAGCTTCGACTGCGGGGATCGCATTGCGCTCGCGCTGCTGCGCGCCCACTACGAGGCACAGGGCGACGTTGGGACCCGCTGGTTCGCACTCGAAGCGCGGCAGATTGCCAATGGGCTTGGCGTCTCTCATTCTCATCTGCGCAACGTCCTCAACGCTGCGGAGGTGCAGGGCTACATCATCCAGGATCGCAAGTCTCATCGCATGGCGCTCTCACCACGCATGCTCGACGAAATCCGCGAATTCCACCTCAGCTTCTGGAGCTGGGTGGCGGAAACCGCGGATCAGATCGAGGACAAGGAACGTCTTCCACCTGATCTTTACTAACTGAGGGGCCTCGCTCCCCCTGCTGCCCGGCTTGCAGTCTTGCTGCAGAGCAATATGGTTGCAGGAAAGTCGATTGGCTAAGGGGGCCAGATGGAAGAGACACATGATACCAGTCAGCTCGAAATGGTCGTGCTGATGACGCCAGACATGGCGAACTTTTCCGGCAAGGTGCACGGCGGTGCGCTGCTAAGTCTGCTCGATCGAGTGGCCTATTCCTGCGCCTCGCGTTACTCGCAACAATATGCGGTGACGCTGTCCGTCGATCAGGTCGTCTTTCGCCAGCCGATCCATGTCGGCGAACTTGTGACCTTCCGCGCCTCGATCAATCAGGCTGGCCGCACCTCGATGGAAATCGGTATCCGGGTCGAGGCCGAGAACATCCGGACCGGCGAACGACGCCACACGAATTCCTGCTATTTCACCATGGTCGCGGTCGACGCCGAGGGACGGCCGACGGCTGTTCCGCCCTACCGGCCGGAGAGTGAACTGCGCAAGCGCCGGCAACGCGCCGCCGAGACGCGGCGCGCGTTGCGTCTCGAGTTCGAGACGCGATTCCGCGAGGCGAGCAAAACAGCCGAAGAAGATCACCACGGCGTTTGAGGCCACGGCCCGGTGCCGAGATTTCGTCCCGGTTCGAGCAAAGTCGACTGAGGCGACGAGTCAAAGCCTTCGCGACGTGAACGGGTTATCCCTGAAGTATATCACCGGAGGCCTCAGAAGCTTTTCGCTGCTCAGGCGCTGACGGCCTGATAGGCTCGGCGGAAGTAGACAAGCGCTGCCTCCCGCTCGCCGGCTTTTACATCGACGACGCGGCACATCAGGATGAAGTGCGTACCGACTTCGACCGTTTCGGCGACTTCGCAATCGAAGGACACAAGGGCGTCCTCCAGCAATGGCGCGCCCGTCTGGCCAAATGTCCAGCGGGCGGCAGCAAAACGATCTTCCATCGGTGTCTTGCCGCCGAACAGCGATGAAACAGCTTCGTGCCCCGGCGCCAGCGCGTTGACCGAAACAACTCTGTTTTGCATGACCGCCGGCGTCGCCGAGCTTGCCCTGTTGAGGCACACGAGCAAAGTCGGCGGATCGTCGGTGACGCTGGTGACGGCGGTCGCCGTAAACCCGGACCGCCCCCCGGGCCCGTCGGTCGCGATCAGATTGACGGCAGCGGCCAGCGAAGCCATGCCGTTGCGATAGCTTTCGCGCGTCACCGGTGGCAGTGGCGCTCTTGCGCCGGATGTGGCGAGATGAAGCTCTGTCATGGCGGATCCTTCTCGTCGGTTTCATGTGGACTCATCTGCGAGCGCTTCGCCTGCGCTCGGTCCGTCAGAACTCTCTCAGGTTGTCGCGCAGGAGTTCATGGGAATAGGCGGTGCGGGCGAGACCACGCTTCTGCAGCGCCGGCACGAGACCATCAGCCACTTCCATCAGGTAACGGCGGGAGACACGCAGAACCGGCGTGGTGATCAGAAAACCATCGCCGCCGACCTCCCCCATCACCTCCCCCATTCGCTCGGCAACCTGGTCGGGTGTGCCGATGAGCTCGACAGAGGAGACCAGACCGCCACCGCCCGAAACCACCAGTTCGCGAAGTGTCTTGCCGCTTCCCCACTGTTGGAACTTGTCGAGGGACCCGGACTCGCCATTGGTGACCAGCTTCTCTGGCAGCGGCTTGTCGAGGTCGAACTTGGAAAAATCGATCTCCGTGATCGCCGAGATCGAGGCCAGCGTATCCGTGATGAAATACTCCGACGACATCTGTCGCTTGTGCTTTTCCTGGGCCTCGAACTCCGTTTCACCGAGCGTCGGCGTGATGCAGAAGAGCACCTTGATTTCATTCGGATCGCGACCAGCCTTTTCCGCACGGGCGCGGATATCGTCGCGAAACGCTTTCATCTCGCCCGGACCCGAGGCGACGGAAATGATGGAGTCGGCAAAGCGGGCGGCAAAGTCGCGGCCGCGCGGCGAGGCACCGGCCTGGACGTAGATCGGACGCTGCTGTGGCGACGGCACGGTGTTGAGCGGCCCACGCACCTGATAGTGTTTCCCGACGTGATCGATCGTGCGAACCTTCGACGGATCGACATAGATGCCCTTTTCGCGGTCGAGGACGACGGCATCATGGTCCCAACTGTCGAAGAGCTTGTTGACGACCTCCATATACTCTTCCGCCATCTCGTAGCGCGTCTCGCGCAGCGGAAGCTTGTCCATGTTGAAGTTCTTGGCCGCCAGGTCCTCGGCGCTGGTGACAATGTTCCAGCCGAAGCGACCGCGGGTCAGGCTGTCGATGGTCGAGCAAAGACGGGCAAGCAGGAAGGGCGGATAGGCCATGGTGGACATGGTCGCCACGACGCCGAGCCGCGAGGTGACCATACCCATGGCGGTGGCGAGCGGGGCCGGATCGTGCTTGGGCACCATCATCGCGTTCTTCAGTGCAAAGTCGCGCGAGCCGCCATAGGTCTGCGGCACCATCAGCTTGTCCTCGATCATGATGTAATCGAAGCAGGCGCGCTCCAGGGTCTGCGCCATTTCCATGTAGAAGCGGCCATCCCAGGGATTGCCGCCCTGCCCGAAAGGTTCGCGCCATTCATCAGGCGTGAAGTTCATGAACCAGGCGAGGTGCATCTTCTTGGCCATGGATAGGCTCTCCTTTTCAGCGGGCAGTCTGGAGTGGAATGATCTTGGAACGGGACAGCTCGAAACGGACGGAGTCGCGCACGATCCGCGGCTTGGCTTCGAAATCGGAGATGATGCCGGCGCCGTAGCGCTCCGGCGCCTGCGGGTCCTTACGATGCTTGTCTATGGCAATGACCCGGGTTCCGAGTTCGAAGGCCTCGCCCATGTCGTGGGTGACCATGACGATGGTCATCTGGCGCTCGCTCCACAATTCGCGGATCAGCACATGCATGCTCTTGCGGGTTACGGGATCGAGCGCGCCGAAGGGTTCATCGAGCAGCAGCACCTTGGGCTGCATGATCAGCGCCTGGGCAATGGCCAGCCGCTGCTGCATGCCGCCGGAGAGCTGCTGGGGATATTTGTCGACCGCGTCTTTCAGACCGACACGCTCCAGCAAGGTGTACGCACGCTCGAGCAGCGCCTTGCGTCGTGAGCCGTAGAGCTTGCCGAGTAAGGCCGAGCCACGCCATTCGGGGCCGAGCATGACATTGCCGAGCACCGTCTTGTGCGGGAAGACCGAGTAACGCTGGAAGACCACGCCGCGATCCTCCGTCGGTTCTCCGGCAATCGGCTGGCCGTCAATGCGGATCTCGCCGCGTGTCGGCACCTCCTGGCTGAGCAGCAGGCGCAGCAGTGTTGTCTTGCCCACACCGCTCGGGCCGACGATCGACAGGAATTCATGGTCCTTCAAAGTCAGGCTGACATTTTCGAGAATGATGGCGTCGCCATATTCCTTCCAGACCTTGTCGAAGACGATCTCGACCATCTCAGCCCTCCTTCAAGACGGACCAGGGGAAGAGCCAGGCCGAGAGCTTGCGAAGGGCCAGATCGACGAGGAAGGCGAGCAGCGTGATCCAGATGACGTAAGGCAGGATGATATCCATCGCGAGATAGCGGCGAACAAGAAAGATGCGATAGCCGAGGCCGCCTTCGGCCGTGATCGCTTCCGCGGCAATCACGAACAACCAGGTGGCGCCAAGCGACAGCCTGACGGCATTGATCAGGCCCGGCATGACCTGGGGCAGGACGACATGGATCAGCATGTGCCACGTGGAGCCGCCGAGCGTCTGGGCCTTGATAATCTGCTCACGCGGGATGGCATCCACCCGCAGCACGACGTCGCGCATCAGGAAGGGGGCAACGCCGAAGACGATCAGCACGATCTTCGAGACCTCGCCGAGACCGAAGAGGATGAAGAGGATCGGCAGAACGGCCAGTGGCGGGACGAGCGATATTGCCGCAAGAACCGGATCGAACGTGGCACGAAGCTGCGGGATAAAGCCGATCGGCGTGCCTAGGACGAGGCCCATCAGGGCGGAGAGGCCAAGGCCGACAAAAAGGCGCCAGAGGCTGAGATAGGTATCCCACCAGAAAAGAAGCGCACCGGTCGCCCGATCCTGCTCGAACATCATCCGCTGCATGGCCGTCATGAAGGAGGAAACGCCGGGCATCAACTTGTCAGTCGGGTTGACCGAGAGGCGGGCTTCGGACGCCAGGAGATAGGCGACCGCAATCAGGATGAAGGGCAGGATGCCGAGAAACAGACGCTGGCCTCGGGTCGGGGGGTAGTTGATGATCCGTTTCATTGGCTACCTCCCCTTTCCCTAGCGTTTCTCAGAGGCCGCCTTCGGCACCGAGTTTTGCGTAGGAGGCGTCGATCCTCAGCTTGATGTTCGCAGCGTCACCAAGCACGGTGCCATCGGCAAGTTCGATGCCGATGGCATCGACCGATGTCGCGCCCTGGCCGAAAAGGCCCCGGTCGAAAGAGAACTTGCGGATGTCATCCATGATAGTGCCGGTCTTGGCATCGGTGAGGAAAGCTGCGGCGTCCGCCGGCGAGTAGAAGAAGAATGTCGTGTCGATCTGGGTCTTCAGGCCGGCCTCGTCGGTTCCAAGTGCGGAGGCCATGTATTCGTTGACCGGCTTGGCAGCTTCGCCACCCGCCTTCATCGCCGCAAGCGCTTCATACCAGGCGCCGGTCAGCGCCTTGCCGAAGGCGGGATTGTCCTTGAGGACCTGGGTATTGCCAATGAAGACGTCCATGATTTCGCCCGGGATCTTGGAGCTGTCGAAGAGCACCTTGCTTTCCTTGGAACCGGCAAGCATGTCGGCGGACATCGGCTTCCAGGCTGCCGCGTTCTGGATGTCGGGATTGGCGAGATAGGCAGCCGCAATATCGGCATCGGAGATGTTGACCGTCTTTACCTCGCCGACCCCGCTCAGGCCATTCATCACGAGCGCGCGGTTCAGGAGATAATGGGAGACGCTGTATTCGACGAGATAGACTTCCTTGTCCTTCAGGTCAGCTACAGAGGCTGCCGCCTTGGACATCAGCACGTCGTTGCCATTCGAATAGTCGGTGATGAGGAAGATCGAGGTATCGACACCGCCGGCCGCCGGCATGGTCAGGGCATCCATACCGGCCACACCGACCGCGTCCAGATCGCCGGCGATGAACTGATTGATCGAGCCGACATAGTCGTTGACGGGCAGCATCTCGATTTCGATGCCGTATTTGTCAGCCCACTTCTTGAGAATGCCGCTTTCCTTCAAATAGCCCATGGGCATGAAGCCGACATAGATCGTGTAGCCGACCTTGAAGCTTGTTTTCGCCTGCGCGGCTGCCGGCAGAACCGATGCGGCGAGGATGGCTGTGGTGAGGATGATAGACTGAGCAATCGCACGAAATGAGCACTTCATCGGCTTGTCTCCGGGTCTGGTCACAGGGCGTGTTGCAGATAACTAAGCGAGCGTTTAATAGCTTCGCAAGCGCAAAAATGACGAAGATCAAATTTTGGGCAAATGAAATCAATGATTTAAGACTAAAGCTGTTTTTTAATCGCTGCGCGCTGCCGCATTGCACAAATTCCGATCAGGCCATGCGGCTGGCATTTGGCAGAAAGTCGCGCTAACGGCAGGACGACAAGAGGGAGCATTCACATATTGGCCAAGGCAGCACGACAGAGACTGGTGCCGGAACAGCGCATCGAGATGATCCTCGACGCCACGCTTTCGCTTGTCGGGACATCGCATTTCAGTGTCGTGACCATGCGCGACATCGCTCTTGCCTGCGATGTCAATGTGGCGCTGCTCTATCACTACTTCTCCGGCAAGGATCAGTTGATCCGCGCGGTTCTGGCCCGAGCGCTTGGTCAGGTCACAGATGACTACGAGAGCCGGCGCGATCAGCACCGGGCCGACTTCCTTGGCGACATCGCAGCATGGTTTGCGACCCATCAGGCGATGGCGCCGACGATGATGTCGAGGATGGTAAAGCTGATGTCGGACCAGGCCGCTCAGCCGATCAAGGATCCGGAACTCGAAACTCTCGTCCAGGGGTTCTATCGCTTCGAAAGCAACCTCATCGTTTCGACCCTCGAAGCCGGCATGGCGGCCGGGCAGTATCGCGAGGTCGCTTCCGACAAGCTCGCCCGCTTTGTCGGTCTGCATCTCGACGGAATTTTCCATGCGGCTGAGAGCCGTGGGGAACTGCGGATCGCCGAAGATATCGAGGAGCTTCGCGGGCTTCTTACGCGTCAGCTCGAACCCTGATCCACCCGGTCTAGATGCGGGAAAAGGCTGCCAGAACCGTGCGTTCGGATTGAACAAGATAGGCGTCCAAGGCAGCCGCCGCCGCCTTTGGATCTCCGGCCTCGAGCTTTGCAAGAATGGCTGCGTTCATCTCCACATAGGGAGCGTGCAGAAGCTCAGGTTCCCTGAGCAACCCGAAGCTCAGGCGCAGCTCGGCGGCGATCTGGGCATAGAAGCCGCTCATCCGCTGACTGTCAGCAAGATCGACGATGGCTGCGTGGAACTTCATGTTTTCGCTACCGACCGAGATCCAATCGTTCAGCTCTCGGGCGGCCCGCGCCGCCTCGACCGCAGCCTTCATGCGCGCCACCGCCGGATGGTTCGGATAGGCGTTCGACAATGCCTGGCCTTCGACAATGCGGCGAACACGGTAGATGTCGATGATCGAGGCCATGCTGGGCGTCGCGACGAAGACGCCACGGTTGGGTTCGTGCTGCAGCAGGCCATCCTTGGTCAGCAGTCGGAAAGCCTCGCGCAGCGAATTGCGGGATACCTCGAAATCGGCGCTCAGGGCAGCCTCAGACAGGCGCTGGCCAGGTTTCAACTCACCGCTGATCAATCGGTCGCGAATGGCTTCCGCCAGGCGAGGTGCAAGGGCCGCCGTCGTATCCGTTTCTGCCATCAATGTCCCCAATGACCAAAATTGCCCGGCTCATCGTCATGAACCGCTTCCGACGCAACGATCGGGAAAACGCTCCGCTGCCTTATCGACCATGCGAGAAATTGCAGCAAGACGGGAGCCAATCGCGGCCAAAAATTGTTCCTTTAAGTGCGGAAACTGCCTTTCCGAGCATCAATTTGCTCAACATTGCGGCGCACAAGTAGAACAATAAAATAAAATCGTTGAACAATATTGACAGAATTGTGAAACCACGAGAGGCTAACCCGGCTGGTGAACAACAAGCCCCGCGTAAAGTCGGGGATAGGTCAACCGAGAGGGACACATGGAACAGACATCGAAAGCGGCCGACACGGCCGGATCCGGCGGAATGACCGCCAAGACACGCCGGAGCGCCTTGATCGCTGCGATCTTCTTGATGGCAACATCTGCCATCGGACCTGGCTTCATCACCCAGACGGCAACATTCACCACAAAGCTCGGGGCCGCCTTTGCCTTCGCGATCCTTGCCTCGATCCTGATCGACTTCGTCGTTCAGTTGAACATCTGGCGCATCGTTACTCTCACCAAGATGCGCGCCTCAGACATCGCCAATGCAGCCATCCCAGGAACCGGTTATCTGCTGGCGATCCTCGTCATCGTTGGTGGCCTTTTCTTCAACATCGGCAATATTGGCGGTGCCGGCCTTGGTCTCAATTCCCTGCTTGGTCTCGACCCCAAGCTGGGCGGCTCGATCAGTGCGCTGATTGCCATCGGCATCTTCCTGTCGCACCGCGCGGGCGTGGCGATTGACCGGCTGATCGTGGTTGCCGGTATCGCGATGATCATCCTGACCCTTTATGTCGCGATCGTCTCGCAGCCGCCGGTGGGTGATGCTCTCTTCCAGACCTTTATCCCATCGACCATCGACTTTGCGACGATCACCACGATCGTTGGCGGCACGGTCGGGGGCTACATCACCTATTCGGGCGCCCATCGGCTGCTCGACAAGGGCACGGTCGGGATCGAGAACCTTGGTGCCGTCAACCGCGCCGCCCTTTCCGGCATCGCCGTGACCGGCGTCATGCGCTACGTGCTCTTCCTCGCGATCCTCGGCGTCGTGGCAAGCGGTGCCGTCATTGATGTCTCGGGCAAGGGGGCGAACCCGGCCGCACAAGCTTTCCAGGCAGCAGCCGGCGACGTCGGGCTTCGCATCTTCGGTGCCGTTCTCTGGTTTGCCGCAATCACCTCTGTGATTGGGGCCGCCTACACCTCGGTGTCCTTCATCACCGTCTTCAAGCCCGACATCACCGAGCGCGGGCGCAACATCGCGACTGTCATTTTCATCGCCGTCTCGCTGTTCTTCTACGTGATCATCACCACGCCGCCGGCGCAGATGCTGGTGTTTGTCGGCGGCCTGAATGGCCTGATCCTGCCGATCGGTCTGTCGATCTTCATCTATGCGGCCTGGGCACGTTCCGACCTGATGGGTGGCTATCGTTACCCGCGCTGGCTGTTGATCCTCGGAGCACTCACTTGCGCGCTCACCTGGTACATGGGCTACAAGTCGATCGGGCCGATCTTCGCGCTGCTGACGCCGGCTTGAGCTAGACGAAAAGGGAGGAAGACATGACTGCCATCGATCTGAACAGCGACCTCGGCGAAAGCTACGGCGCCTGGGCCATGGGCGACGACGAGGCGATGCTCTCCATCGTCTCCAGCGCCAATGTCGCCTGCGGTTTCCATGCCGGCGATCCCGTCGGCATCTGCAAGACCGTGAAAGCTGCCGCAGAGCGCGGTGTCTCGATCGGGGCGCATGTCTCCTATCCCGACCGCGTCGGCTTTGGCCGGCGCGACATGGATGTCACATCGGCGGAACTGACAGCTGATGTGATCTACCAGATCGGCGCGCTGAAGGGTGTTGCGGCGGCTGCCGGCGTCACCGTCGGCTATGTGAAGCCGCATGGTGCGCTCTACAATCGCATCGCCCATGACCCGAAGCAGGGCCAGGCGGTGATCGACGGGATCAAGGCGATCGCTCCCGATCTGGTTATGATGGGGCTCGCCGGTTCACCAATTCTGAACCTCGCCCGCGCCTCTGGCCTGAAGGTCATCGCTGAGGCCTTCGCTGACCGCGCCTATACGCCCTCGGGTGCCCTCGTTTCTCGCCGGGAGCCGGGTGCGGTACTGCACGATACCGCGCTGATTGCCCGACGCATGCTGCAGCTTGCCCATGAGGGGACGATCGAAGCGATCGATGGTTCGACCATCAAGATCGAGGCTCAGTCCATTTGCGTGCATGGCGACAGCCCTGGTGCTGTCGCGATCGCACGGGAGATCCGCCAGGCTTTCGAGAAGGACGGCATCACGGTGCGATCCTTCCTCCACTCTCGTTCCTGAGGCTCTGATGCGTTTTCTCCCCGTCAGTCTGACCGTTCTGATCGTCGAGTTGAAAGATCTCGACGAGACGCTCGCACTCTTTGCCTCGCTGGAAGCCGAGCCGGTGGACGGCATCGTCGATATCGTCCCGGCCGCGCGGACGTTGATGATCCGGTTCCGTCCGGAGGCGCTGACGGCGGAAGGCCTGGCTGCGGCGATCAGTACCCGTGATCTTTCGGCGAAGATTGCGCCGTCCGACATGCTGGTCGAGATCCCCGTCACCTATGATGGCGAGGACCTGAAAGATGTCGCGGAGCTGACGGGACTTTCCGTCAGCGAGGTGATCGAGCGGCATACGGCGAGCGAATTCACCGTGGCCTTTTGCGGCTTTGCGCCGGGTTTCGGCTATCTGGTCGGGGGCGATCCGGCGTTGCAGGTGCCGCGGCGGCAAAGCCCGCGCACGAAGATCCCCGCCGGATCGGTCGCGCTCGCCGGCGCCTTTTCCGGCGTCTATCCGCAGGCAAGCCCCGGCGGCTGGCAGATCATCGGCACAACGCCGCTCAAGATGTGGGACCTGACGCGCGATCCGCCCGCGCTGTTCCAGCCTGGATACAGGGTGCGGTTCTTCGATCTTGCCAAGCGGCCTCAAAGCGTGGCTGTGCCCGGGCAGGCAGAACTCACATCCGCCAACGGCACTGCGTCTCATGCAGCCACGACCATGACGGTCACCGCAGCCCCGATGCCGGCGCTGGTGCAGGATCTCGGCCGCTTCGGACAGGCCGGACAGGGCGTATCCTCCTCAGGCGCTCTCGACCAGGGGGCCTTCCGGGCTGCGAACCGGATCGTCGGCAATCCCTTGGAAGCGCCCTGTCTCGAGATCACGCTCGGCGGTTTCGCATTCGAGATTTCCGGGCCGACCGTGATGGCGCTCACCGGCGCTCCCTGCCCGATTATTGTCCGCGACAAGGCGGGTCGGAACATCGCCGCCGAAGGATATCAGCCGATTTCGCTCGAAGCGGGAGACACGGTTTCCCTCGGCTTTGCGACGCGCGGCGCCCGCAGCTATCTGGCGTTTCGTGGTGGTCTCGACGTGGCAGCGGTTCTGGGCAGCGCCTCGACGGATACGCTCGCCGTCGTCGGGCCGGAGCCGGTCGGCGTCGGCGCGGTGCTTGCCATTGCCGATGGGGAGCGCCGCCTTTCGCCCGTGTCGCTGACCGAAAGCCCCGCATTTGTCTGTCCGGCACCGGGCGAAATCGTCACGCTCGATGTCGTCATGGGCCCGCGCAGCGATTGGTTCACCGAGCGGGGGATCGAAACGCTGTCGAGCCAGGTCTACGAGGTGACGCCGCAATCGAACCGGGTCGGGATCCGTCTCTCCGGTCCGGAGGCCCTCGAGCGCAAGGACAAGGCGGAGCTTCCGAGCGAGGGGACGGCGACGGGTGCCATCCAGGTTCCGCATAGCGGGCAGCCCGTGCTCTTCCTCGCCGACCACCCGCTGACCGGCGGTTACCCGGTGATCGGCACGGTCGCCGAATATCATCTCGATCTCGCCGGCCAGATCCCGGTGAATGCGAAAATTCAATTCCGGCCCATAACGCGCTTTGCCGAGATCGTGCCCGACCGGGCGTGATCCGCCATTCAGCGATGACAGGCCAAGAGAGACATTGAGGAGACCCCGATGAAGAAAGTGCTGATCGCCAATCGCGGCGAAATCGCCGTGCGCATCATCCGCGCCTGCCGCGACTACGGGCTCAAGTCCGTCGCGGTCTATGCCGATCCGGATCTGGATGCGCTGTTCGTCAGGCTCGCGGATGAGGCTTATGGGCTGGGCGGCAGTCGTCCGGCAGAGACCTATCTCGACATCCATAAGCTCATCGAGATTGCCCGCCGGTCCGGTGCGGATGCCGTGCATCCCGGCTATGGGTTCCTGTCCGAACGGGCTGAATTCGCCCGCGCCGTACAAGAGGCGGGCCTCACATGGATCGGTCCGGATCCGCACGTGATCGAAGCGCTCGGCGACAAGGTCGAGGCGCGGCGGATCGCGCTTTCGGTCGGCGCTCCGCTGGTCGCCGGCAGCGATGGCCCGGTTGAAACAGCCGAGGAGGTGATCGCCTTTGCAAAGGCGCACGGTTTGCCGGTTGCGATCAAGGCAGCGCATGGCGGCGGCGGGCGTGGACTGAAGGTCGCCTGGAAGATGGAGGAAGCGGCGGAGCTCTATCATTCCGCCGTGCGCGAGGCGGAAGCCGCCTTCGGTCGTGGCGAATGTTTTCTTGAGCGCTTTCTTGATCGACCGCGCCATATCGAGGCGCAGGTTCTCGCGGACAAGCATGGGAATGTGCTGGTGGTCGGCACGCGCGACTGTTCGCTGCAGCGGCGCAATCAGAAGCTCGTCGAGGAAGCGCCGGCGCCCTTCCTCAGCGATACACAGCGGCAGGCGATCCACGACGCGGCCAAGAAGATCTGCGCGGCTGCGGGTTATTCCGGTGCCGGCACCGTCGAATTCCTGCTCGGTGTCGACGGGACGATCTCGTTCCTTGAGGTCAAAACACGCCTGCAGGCCGAGCACCGGGTGACTGAGGAAACGACGGGCATCGACCTCGTCGTGGAGCAGTTCCGGATTGCCGAGGGCAAGGCGCTGGACGTTCTGGAAACCCCTGCCCCGCGCGGTCACTCGATCGAGTTTCGCATCAACGCCGAGGATCCCGGCCGAGGCTTCCTGCCGACGCCAGGCGCAATCACCCGCTTCGACCCGCCATCCGGTCCGGGCGTGCGTCTCGACACGGGCGTCACCACCGGCTCGACCATTCCCGGTACCTTCGATTCCCTGATGGCAAAGCTCATTATAACCGGCGCGACCCGCGAGCAGGCACTTGCCCGGGCGCGGCGTGCCTTGGCAGAGTTTGCCATTGAGGGTGTAGCCACGGTCCTGCCGTTCCATCGAGCCGCAATGGAGAGCCGCGATTTTACCGGAGAAGAGGGGTTCCGCGTTCATACACGCTGGATCGAGACGGATTTTGCCGAGACGCTGACTATGGCTGTCCGACCCGAGCCGCTTGCGGACACATCGCTGATCCGCACCCATGTCGAGATCGACGGCAAGCGTCATTCACTGGCGCTCCCTGCCGCGCTGCTGTCTGGTCTATCCGGCATCGCTGGAAGTGTTACAGAAGGCGGACTGGCTCCTGCAAAAGCCGAGGATGCCTCCAGCATCACAGCGCCGATCTCCGGAACACTTCAGTCGTTCAAGATTGAGGATGGATCCGAGGTCCAGGCAGGGGATCTGATTGCTGTCATGGAAGCGATGAAGATGGAAACGCAGATCACCGCGGCACGTTCTGGACGCGTGCGGTTCAAGGCCGACACCGGTCAATATCTGCAGGCAGGCACTGAGATCGCCCAGTACGAAGTTTGAGAGGGAGGGCAGTCCGACCACTGCAAATAGAGTACATTCAGTGGCTCGCGCCTATCCGACTTCCTAACAGCAAAAGGCCCGCCAATGGCGGGCCAAATGCTCGGATCGGAACAAGGTCAGGCCTTGTCGACGACGTTCTTGACGGCGTCCTTCGCATGGCCCTTGGCCTGCTGCGCGTCGCCCTTGGCTTCCTGGGCAAGGCCCTTCGCCTGAAGGCTGCGATTGTCGGTGGCGTCACCAACGGCCTGCTTGGCCTTGCCGGCCAGTTCATTTGCCTTGCCAGCAATCTTGTCGGATGTGGAACCCATAATCGTTCTCCTTGTTGGCGGTAACGCGCAGTGTTCAAGTCGCTATCCGGTCAAATGCCGGGTAAGTCCGTCTCTCACTGCTCGACGATCCGCTTGTCTTAACAATGCTTGCCGACGGTTTTCGTTCCGACTGTTAAGGCAAAGAGACGGCAAGGGTCCTTCACTTTGAGGCGCCTTAGCGCTTGTAGGCACCGAGACCCGGGCGGTAGGTCTTGTCGTCGAGGAACTGCTTCAGGCCCTCGGCGCGACCGTTGCTCTTGTCGAGGAAAAGCATCTGCTCGAGCTTGGCGTAGATGTAGTCGTCGGCCTGCTCCCAGGGCATGTTGCGCACGCGCTTGAACGTATCCTTCGCCGCCTTCAGAACGACAGGGTTCTTTTCGAGCAGGCTTGCGCAGAGTGCACGGACGCGGGTTTCGAGATCGGCCAGTGGCACGGATTCATTGACCAGTCCCATCTCGCGGGCCTTCTGGCCACCAAAGGTCTCGCCGGTCATGATGTAGTAGAGCGAGTCCCTGTGGTTCATGACTTCCGCCACCGCGCGTGTGACGTTGCCGCCCGGCAGGATGCCCCAGTTGATTTCGGAGAGGCCGAAGGTTGCCTCGTCCGCGGCGATCGCGAGGTCGCAGGAGACCAGAGGGGTGAAGGCCCCACCGAAGCACCAGCCGTTGACCATGGCGATGGTCGGCTTTTCAAAATACATCAGGCGGTTCCACCAGCCACCAGACTGACGACGGCTCTTCAGGACGGCAGCGCGGCCCTTGCCGTCGTTCTCACGGAAGTATTCCTTCAAATCCATGCCTGCCGACCAGGACTGCCCAGCACCGCGCAGGACGAGAACGCCGCAACGATCGTCGGCTTCCAGTTCGTCGAGCACTTCGAGCATCCGGATATTCAGCTTCGGGCTCATGGCGTTGCGCTTTTCCGGCCGGTTCAGCGTGACGAAGGCAATCCCGTTGTCGAATTCGACCAGGACCGGATCTGGCGTGGCGTTGGTGTCAGTCATGATTGGCTCCTTGAGGCATTTCTCTGGGCATCGACGCCCGTTCATTTGTGTTCAGCGAGCAGCGTGCGTCTGTCGCAGGATGTGTTTCTGTGCTTTGCCGGACGCTGTCCGGGGGATTTGGTCGAGGAAGACGATGCGGGCCGGACGCTTGTAGGACGCCAGGCGTTCGGCGCAGTGTTCGTGGATCTCCTCCACCGAAGGCGCGTCCGCATGCGCCACGATGAAGGCGACACCGCATTCTCCCCATTTAGGATCGGGCAGGCCGAGAACGGCGACATCACGCACCTTGGGATTCCCCCCAATGACGGCCTCGATCTCGGCTGGGAATACGTTTTCCCCCCCCGAAATATACATGTCTTTCAGGCGGTCCGGAACATGGATGACGCCGCCTTCGGCACGGCGGCCCAGATCGCCTGTGCGATACCACTCGCCGACAAAGGCACGCGCGGTCTCGCCTGGCTTGTTCCAGTATCCCGGCGTCACGGACGGTCCCTTGACCCAGATTTCTCCTACCTCCCCATCGGCAACGTCCTCGCCGTCTTCGCCGACAAGACGGACGGATAGGAGTGGCGCCGGGAAGCCAACGCTGCCGGGGTGGCGGGCAACGGCGTCCCTGTCGAGCGGCATGTGGATCGCTGTTCCGGCCTCGCTCATTCCGTAGCCGTTGACGAGAGGAATTCCATCTTCGAGGAAGGTCTCGATCAGAACCGGGGAAAGTGGCGCCCCGCCGATGAAGATCGCCTGCAGCGCCTTGAGGGCTGCCGGGTTCCAGGCCGGCGCGTTGCGTAGGGCGGCAGCCATCTGCGGGACCGCGAAATAGTGGGTGACGCCGAGAGCAGGATCGCCGAGCACGGAAAGCGTGCGCTCTGGAACAAACCGGTCGGAGATGACCAGGCGACCGCCCATCATCAATGTCGTGCGTCCAATCGCGATAAGGCCGATCGTGTGGAAGAAGGGCAGGTCACACAGGGCGACAGAGCGGCTCGTGACTTCGCCGACAAGGGCAAAGTTGATTGCCGAGGCAAACGCATTGCGGCGGGTGATGATCACCCCCTTGGGCGTGCCGGTGGTACCGGAGGTGTAGAGCATGATGCAAGGCGCATCTGCTTCGATTGGAGCGGGTTCGGCGCGCGGCGCTGTTGCTCGCATTTCCATCCAGCCGCCCTGCCCCTCGACGACGACGCTGCGCGGGCTGGATCCGCCCAAATCCCGTATGACCGATCCGAACTCGGCATCGTAGAGCAGGAGGCCGGGATCACAGTCGGCAATGATCTGGCCGAGTTCTGCGGCTCCGAGACGCCAGTTGAGAGGCACAAACACTTGCCCTGCCCGCTGACATGCAAGGCAGACAATCATCTGCTCGATGGAATTGCGTCCGAGAAACGCCACCCGAGGCGAAGATGGCAGACCAGCGGTGACGCGTGCCAGAAGCACAGCCGCCCGCGCCACGGCATCGTCCATCGTTGCGTAGGTTTCCGAACGGCCCGTTGCAACTTCAAAGACGGCCTCCCGATGCGGACTGACCTTCGCGCGGTAGATCAAGGGGTCGTTGGTCTCCAGACCAACCGCTTTCATGTCCGCCTCGATCTTGAGTTCTGGCTGCATATTCTTCCTCCTCGTCGCCACCCTGAAAGGCCTCCATGGCGATTTGTATGTCTAACATACTATTTATCTCGCTGGTATTTGACAAGCCGGAATTTGACTGTTGCAGTCGAAAGTGTTCATGAATGTTTCCGTAGTTTGATGCCGCATGAGTGGATGAGGAGCGATGACTCGAAACAACGATCTGAAGCCGGCCAATGACGACGACGTCTTCGAAGTCGGCGCTCCGCTGCGTACGGGCCGTCTCGACCAGATTCTGGGCTTTCACCTGCGAATGGCAAATGTTGCGATTTACCAGGATTATACAGCCGCGATGGGAGATCTGGGCCTTACACAGAAGCAATTCGCGGTACTGGAACTCATTGCGGCCAATCCAAAGGTCAGCCAGATCGATATTGCCAACCAGCTGAGTATGGATCGTGCCACGATGATGGCGCTGGTCAATCGGCTCGAAAGCCGAAATCTGCTTGAGCGGCAGCCTTCTCCGGTGGATCGCCGGCGGCAGGAGCTGCTGCTGACGGCCGGAGGCATCGAAATACTGAAGCAGGCGCGCAGCATTCAGGAACAGCACGAACTGCGCTTTACCTCGCGCTTTTCACCGGAAGAATTGAAGATCTTCATCGATGGGCTGAAGCGGATCTACATTGATGTGCTTCCGGGGTCTGCCCAGCCGGACTAAGCTTGTCGCTCCGCAGACCCAAAGCGAAACGGCCGCCTTTCGGCGGCCGTTCTCGTTTTTCCTCAGAAGGGATAATGCTGGTTCGGATCTTCGATGGTGATCCAGCGCAGCTCGGTGAATTCGGAAATGGCTGCCTTGCCACCGAACCGGCCGTAACCGCTGCCCTTGACCCCACCGAAGGGCATCTGCGGCTCATCGAAGACAGTGGGTCCGTTGATGTGGCAAATGCCGGATTCGATGCGGGCAGCGACCGCCAGCGCGCGGCGAATGTCGCGGCTGAAGACAGCACCCGAAAGGCCGTATTCGGTATCGTTGGCGACACGGATCGCTTCTTCCTCACCGCTGACCCGGATGATCGGCTTGACCGGGCCGAAGCTCTCTTCGGTGTACATGCGCATATCGGGCGTTACGTTGTCGAGCAGAGTTGCCTCGACGACGCTGCCCTCGCGCTTGCCGCCGGCCACGAGCTTGGCGCCCTTGGAGACGGCGTCGGCAATCAGCTCATCCATCTTCTTGGCCGATTCCAGGCTGATCAGCGAACCGAGCACCACGTGGCCCTTGGGGTCGCCGGCCGGCAGCTTTGAAGCCTTGGCGGCGAGCTTGGCGACGAACTCGTCGGCGATCTTCTCATCAACGATGATGCGCTCGGTCGACATGCAGATCTGGCCCATGTTGGCGAAGGCGCCGAAGGCTGCAGCGTTGACGGCAGCGTCGATGTCGGCATCGTCCAGGATCACGAGGGGCGCCTTGCCGCCGAGCTCGAGCAGCGCCGGCTTCAGATGGCGACCGCAAAGCTCGCCAATGATCTTGCCGACCTTGGTGGAGCCGGTGAAGTTGACGCGCTTGACCGCCGGATTGGTGATCAGGGCTTCAACGATCTTGCCTGCATCTTCCGGCGCATTGGTGATAACGCTGATCGCGCCGGTCGGCAGACCAGCTTCAACCAGGCACTGGGCGATCAGGCGATGGGTGCCTGGGCATTGCTCGGAAGCCTTGAGGATGACGGTGTTGCCGCAGGCCAGCGGCATGGCGACGGCGCGGGTGCCGAGAATGATCGGCGCATTCCACGGTGCGATGCCAAGGCAGACACCGACGGCCTGACGCATGCCCATGGACAGCGAACCCGGCTTGTTGGACGGGATGACTTCGCCCGAAATCTGCGTGGTCATCGACGCGGCCTCGCGCAGCATGCTGGCAGCAACCATCACGTTGAAGGCACCCCAATGACCTGTGGCACCGGTTTCGGCGACCACGAGTTCGGAGAACTCCGCGGTCTTCGATTCCATGATGTCGGCGGCCTTCAGCAGGATCTTGCGGCGTTCGCCGGGGCCGGTCTTCGACCAGGCCGGGAAGGCTGCCGCAGCGGAATCGACGGCGGCCTTGGCATCATCGAGGCTGGCGGCCGACGCTGTGGTGGCCACCTCCTGGGTGAAGGGATTGATGCGGTTGAAAGTCCTTCCGCCGGTGGCAGCCTTTTCGGCGCCGTTGATCAGCAGAGATACGTGCATGTTCATGGGTTTATCTCCTCCAAAGTGATTGCGTTGAATGTCAGATCATGTGCGGTCACCCGCCCAATTTCCTGCACGGGCGTCAGACGCTCCTGCTGCAGTACGATCTCCTCATGGGATAGCCTCCGACACCCCATACTTTGTAAGTCTAGCAAACAAATTCTTTTTCACAAGAGCCAACCTGCCGGGTCAGTAGGGCAACCCAACATAGTTCTCGGCCATGGCCGTGGATGCCGCACGCGACTGGGTCAAATAGTCGAGCTCCGCTTCCTGAATCTTCTGGCCGAAGTCTCCCGTGTCAGGGAAACGATGCAACAAGGTTGTCATCGACCAGGAGAAGCGAACCGCCTTCCAGACACGCTTCAAGGCGCGCTCGGAATAGGCATCCAGACCGGCGTTGGATTTTTCACCGTAGTGCTCCAGCAATCCGGAGATGAGGTAGTACACATCGGACACGGCCAGATTGAGACCCTTGGCGCCGGTCGGAGGCACGATATGGGCGGCGTCGCCCACCAGGAACAATTTGCCGAAACGCATCGGCTCGGCAACGAAGGAGCGCAAGGGCGCAATCGACTTCTCGAAGCTCGGACCGGTTACCATCGCCTCGGCGTGATGGGCGGGCAGACGACGGCGGATCTCCTCCCAGAAGCGGTCATCGGACCACATCTCGACCTTGTCGTCGAGCGAGCACTGGACATAGTAGCGGCTGCGCGTTTCCGACCGCATCGAACACAGCGCAAAGCCGCGGGGATGGTTCGCGTAGATCAGTTCGTGGTTGACCGGCGGTACGTCTGCCAGGATCCCGAGCCACCCGAAGGGGTACACCTTCTCGAAGGTCTTGATCGCTCCTTCCGGCACCGCCTTGCGGCTGGCCCCATGGAAGCCGTCACATCCGGCAATAAAATCACAATCGATGCGATGGGCGACGCCGTCCTTCTCGTAGATCACATGCGGATTTTCACCTTCGAAGCCAGAGGGGGTAACATTGGTGGCGTCGTAGATGCTAACCCCACCATCGCGCTCGCGGCGCTCGATGAGGTCGCGCGTCACTTCCGTCTGACCGTAGACCATGACGCGCTTGCCACCGGTGAGATCGAAGAGATCGATGCGATGGTCGCGACCGTCGAAGGTCAGCGAATAACCGTCATGCGGCAGACCTTCGCGACGGAGACGCTCTCCGACACCTGCCCTGTCCAGCAAGCCGACGGTTCCCTCTTCCAGTACGCCGGCACGCACACGTGCCAGAATGTGGTCCTTGCCGACACGGTCGACGATGACGTTGTCGATGCCTGCATTGGTGAGCAGTTGGCCGAGCAGCAGGCCCGAAGGACCAGATCCGATGATGGCGACTTTGGTCCGCATGTCTTTCCTCCCGAAGCGCACTCAATTGTCTTTCGGCAAATTCTGGTTCGGGAAGGGCACGGCAACAATGGACGGATCGTGTGTTTTGTTGCACAAATCGAACATGATGAAACGCAAATCGCGCCCAGCCGTCCCGGTCCCGACCTACGAGCTTTACGGCGAGGATGATCCGGCAGGCTCGCAATTCTGGGTGCATTGCGAAACAATTCCGGCCCGAAGCGCGCTTCACCACTGGGAAATCGGCTTTCACCGGCATGAGCAGTACTTTCAGATCCTACTTGTGACCGGCGGTTCCGGAGATGCCATCTTCGAAGGCGAAATTGCCCGTTTCGAACCAACATCCATCGTTTCCGTGCCCCCGGCTGTCGGGCATGGCTTCCGCTTTTCCCCAGACATCGACGGCTATGTCTTCACCTTTCTTGCAAGTCGGCTTCCGGTCCGCCCTGGGGAGCCGAATGCGCTCGGACGCTTCCTGTCTTCCCCACGCGTGACGCGGCTTCCGGCTGGCGACCGTGACGGCGAGCTGATCCTGTCGCATCTGGCCCGGGTTGCCGAGGAATGGCAGGGGCGGCTTGCCGGGCGAACGGTGCTGATGGAAACCGGGCTTGCCGCGGCTCTCGCTCTGAGTGCCCGAATTTCTGCGCAGGACCGGACCGAAAGCGAAGGCGTCGACGAGAACGACCGGAGGATCGAGGCCTTCTCGGCGCTGCTCCACCGCGAGGTGCGCAATCATCGGCCGGCCTCATTCTACGCCAGCGCGCTTGGTATAACGCCGACCCATCTCAATCGGGTGCTAAAAGCCAAGACCGGGCTCGGCACGCAGGACCTCATCGCCCGTCGCCTGACCGAGGAAGCGCAGCGCGAACTGCTGTTCACGCCTGGAAGCGTCAAGGAAGTGGCCTTTCGATTGGGTTTTTCCGATCCCGCCTATTTCTCCAGGTTCTTCAGCCGCCAGACCGGCATGACACCGGGCGCCTGGCGCGAGATCGAGACCCGGCAGACCGGCGCCCGCGACAACCGAACCTTTAACGTCACAGAGCACTGAAGCGATCGATCAGCACCTGGCGCATGGCATCCATCGGCCATTCGCGGGTGTCGGGCGCCGGCACCATGCCGGACGCAAAACCTTCGGCTGCGAAACGCGCAACAAGTTCACTGTCTGACGAGACCACATGCAGCGGAACAGCGCGGGATGCGTCCGGCCCGGTAATGATCGCAGCGGGTTGGTGGTCCCCCAGAATGACAAAGACGGTATCCTTGTGGAAACGCGCCATGTAGCTGCCGAGCGTTTCCAGAGAATAGTCGATCGTCTGGATATACTGCCGGCGCACCCGTTCCGGATCTGCCCAGACGACGGCGGGTGGATCTCCGCTTTCCGCCTGCTCGTTGAAGACCGTTCCATCTCCAATAGTTGACCAGTCCAGAAGACGTGGAACAGGCGTCCAGGGCGCGTGGCTCGAAATCAGCGCAATCTCGGCCATCACCTTTTCACCGGCCGTTCGGGCGGGAACTCGACCCAGTCTCTCGAAAGCCGACAGCGTATACTGGTCCGGCATCGTCACCCAGTTGAAGGGCTTGCCTCGATAGTCGAGGTCGGCGGCGGCCAGAACTTGCCTGTAGCCATAATAGGCGGCCTCGGGCCAATCCATGGTGATGGCCGGCATGGCGGCAACCGTCTTCCATCCGGCATCGGCAAACAACCTATTCAAGCTCGGCTGGTTGCTGATCATCAGCCGGTCGTAACGTGCCTGGCTGTCGATCCATAGGCCGGAGAGCAGCGTCCCATGGGCGAGCCAGCTCAGGCCACCGACTGTCGGAGAGGTGACCCAGGCACTCGCCGAAGCAAGCCCCGCCTGCTCGATTTCAGCCTGAACGCTTTTCAGACGCGGCTTGGTGATGGAGGTGTAGCGTGGGTCTTCAATGGCCGAGCGGCCGTAGGATTCCACGAAAATCAGCACGAAATCCTTGTTTTCCAGCCCTGCGAACAGCCCGGTCCCGCGCCGTGGTCCCTCGCCGCTTGCCAGCGCCGCTTCAAAGACTTGCATGTCCTCGACGGATTTGACGACGAGCGCCAGGCGATTGCTGACGTAACTCGGCATGCGGGCCTCGACACGCGGGACACCCGTTGCCAGCGCTGCTCCACCGAGAAGCCCCGCCACGGCAAAGCTGGCCACCATCCAGGAGCGTCCGGGCCGCGGCATCTCCGCCAGCCATCGTGCTGCGGAGAGAAAGAGGAAGAGGATTGCCATCAAAGCGACAATTGCAACAGCAATTGCCGCGAAGGCGGCGACGGTGCCAATCGTGCCCGATACCAGATTCCAGCCATCGGCCATCATCTTGACGTCGAGATAGGGATTGAAGGGGCGCTGGAAAGCGGCCTGTGTGCCAATATCGGCGATCTTGAGGAAGAGGATCAGCAGCAGAAGAAGACCGCTCACCATGGCCGTCAATCGCCGCAGGGCCGTGGGCACGACCAGCAGCAGAAGTACGAGCAGAGGCCATTCGAGTGGCAATCGGGCAAAGACCGGCAAACCAATGGCGTCGGGATGATCCGGCAAGGTGAAGGCGAGCCACGCGACGACCGTGACAATCAAAGCACCGATCAGGGAGCGGGTCGTTCCGGTCTTCTTCATTCCGGATGCCTATGCGAGAAACGGAGGCGAAGGTAGTTGTTGCCGGGCGACTTTATCGTCATGCAAGTCCGCTGCCTTCTCTCGTGCGTATGGTGTATCAGTACCTTGGTCACGAACAACGGAAATTTTCCCGCTTGCCCCTCATACGTATCCTTGCACCGCTCGCTCTGATCGCCCTTCTGGCTTTGCTGGTGTCGAGAACGGATCTCGCAGCCCTGAAGGACGCGTTTTCGCAGATCTCGGCGCTGCATGTGGCGCTTGGCCTTCTGCTGGTGCAGGTTCAGATCATCGTATCGGCCTTCCGCTGGCGCTTCACGGCGGCAAGGCTTGGCGAGAACATCCCCGTTCCGCTGGCCATCCGCGAATACTATGTCGCCAGCTTCCTCAACCAAAGCCTTCCGGGTGGGGTTGCCGGTGATGCGATCCGGGCATTCCGAATGCGCCACGCGGGTGAAGGCGGCTGGAAGCAGCCGGCCAAGGCCGTGCTTCTGGAGCGGTTGTCCGGGCAGATGGCCTTTTTCCTGCTTGCGCTGCCTGGCCTTGCAATCTGGCCTTTTGTTCTTAGTGGCGGCGAGACCTGGCAGGGTGTCTTGCCCTTCATGGTCGGTGCCGTGGGTGTCGGCGCAGCGATTGGGATTGGGGTTATCATCGCCTGGCACCGTGTCGCCTGGCTTCGCAGTCTGGCGAAAGAGGCCACCGACGTTTTCATCCGCGACCGGGCACTCCTGGTTCAATCGAGCCTGAGCTTCATCATCGTTGCGACTTACGTTGCTACATTCCTCGTCGCAAGCGATGCCATCGGTGCTCCGCTGCCCTGGACCGCGGCGCTCACCGTTATCCCACTTGCCCTCATCGCGATGTTGATACCGGTCGGCCTCGGCGGCTGGGGTACGCGGGAAGTGGCGGCCATGGCACTCTGGCCGCTGATCGGCGCTACGCCGACCGAGGGGCTGGTTGCGAGCCTCGTCTATGGTGGACTTTCGCTGGCGGGTGCCCTGCCCGGCCTTGGTCTTCTCTCGCTCGAGGCGCTTCGCGGCCGGCCTCGTCGCGCCTGAGACCGTGTTCATTGTATCTCGATCCGGGCATAGACGTCGCCTGACGGAGCTTCTGGCGGCATTTGTGACAGCTCGACCAGGAGTTCGTCCGCTGTCTTCCAGCGATCCCAGACGAAACGATGCTGTTCACCGACCACACGATTGAAGCGATAGCCGCCCAATCCCATCAGCCGATCGATGGCGTTTGACGCCACCGAGGGCATGGCCGGGATGTATTCGAAGGCAATCATCCCGATCGGTCTGCTCAAACCGTAAAGGATCTCCGCTTCCGCACCCTCGACGTCGATTTTGCAGAATGCCGGTATGCCGTGCTTCGAAATCAGATGATCGAGCGTGACCATGGGAACGGTGACCTTGCGGTCCCAGACCACCTGGGAAAACCCCTTGCTCTGCTTCACCGTTTCGACAAAACGGCTGGAAATACTGGTCACCGTAGGATGGCGGCTCGAGATCAGCAGGTCGATCTCACCGGCGCTTCGACCAACGGCAACGCGCTCGAAACCCGCGAGCGACCCTGCAAAACGGCTTTCAATGAAATCCGCAAAGGCAGGCTGAGGTTCGACAGCCACCACGCGGGCGCCGAGGTCAATCATCGTGCGACTGCGACTACCGACATGGGCGCCAATGTCGAAGATCAGATCTCCGGGTTTGACAAAGGAGGCATAGAATTTGCGGAGGGCGGAGCGTCGCCACGGCTGGCCGTAGTAGACGACCAGTGAACGCGCGAGGCCCAAGGATGTCGAAAGCCGATTAGCGATCCCCATTATTTTCCATCCGGCTGACGCAGGAGATAAACGACATCGACCGCGAATGAGTAGATGAGCGCCAAAAGTGCCGCTGCCGCGACAGCTGTCGAATAGATCGGCGTGACAATCGGAACGAGGATGATACACAGCGATCCGACCTGGATCACGCAGACCAGCTTGCGACGGAATGACGGGAACAGTTCCCCGTTGAGCTGCGGCAGGACCCAGCCGGCGGCGACAAAGACGTATCGCATCAACCCGATTAGCAGGACCCAGGCACCAGCCTTGCCGAGCAGCAGAGCGGCGACGGAAAGGATCAGAATGAAGAGGGCGTCCACTTCCATGTCGAAGCGGGCCCCCAGTCGCGATTCCAGTCCGCTTCGCCTGGCGAGATATCCATCGATACCATCGAGTGCCAGGGCAAAAAGGATGACACCGATCAGTGACCACAGCGCCGCTTCGCTCGCGGCGAGACCTTCGAAGAACAGGAATGCAGCACCGACCACACTGATCAGGCAGGCACGGAACGCGGTCACGACATTCGCTGGGCCAAAGCGCGTGTGCGGGTGATCCGGCAGGCCGTAGATCACGAGGGAAAAGATCAGCGCCAGGCAGAGCAAGGCTGAGGCGACGAACTCCCAGCCGAGCGGAGACTGCGCGGCAAGAAAGATTGCCGCGCCTATCGTCGCCGCCATCAGGATGGTCAGGCTGACCAGCGTGTTCGCCGTCAGACGCCCAAGCTGCGTTTTCGTCGAGAGGGCGGCGCCTCCAGACCACGAATGATCAGAGCTGCCGCCAAGCCTTTCAGGCTCGCTCGCCATTCTGCAATTCCTCCCAGACCGTGCGAAGATTACTCCGCTGCAACGAGCGTTTCCAGATCCATCATATGACCGGCTCGGAGGGTCTTGGTGCGCAGATAGTTTTCATTCTCGGCCGTCACGCGACCGTTAACTGCCGCGCGCGCTTCGACTTCGATGCCGCCGAGTTTGAGGCCGGCAATCTTGGTCGGGTTGTTAGTGTAGACGGCGACCTTCGAGATCTCGAGATGGCGCAGCATGGCGACCGCCGCTTCGTAACGGCGATGATCTTCAGCAAGGCCAAGTTCGGCGTCGGCGTCGATCGTGTCGAGGCCGAGATGCTGATAGCCATAGGCGCGCATCTTTGCACCGATACCCGTGCCACGGCCTTCCTGGTCGAGATAGAGCAACACGCCACCGCCCGCCTGCTTCAACAGGGTCAGACCGTTGCGCAGCTGGTCGCCGCAATCGCATTTCAGCGAACCGCAGAGGTCACCGGTAATGCAGGACGAGTGGATCCGAATCGGAACGGTCTTCGTGACATCCGGCTTACCGACGACGATCGCGACCTGATCCTTCTGGGCCAAGCCACCGCGGAAGACAACGAAGTCCGCGTCACCAAGGTCCTTCAGTGGCACGCGGGTCCGCACGACCTTATCGAAGCGCTGGCGTGCGACGTCCGCGCCCTTGAAACGGGTAGAGGCGATCTGGCAGCAGGCGTCAAAGCGATCGGCGATCGTCGTGATGTCGGCGAGCACCATGGCCGGCAGCAGGAGTGCGAGACGGGCAAACTCGGCCGACTGCGACGCAAGTGCATCCGCGGGCTGCCAGAGAGCCGGCTTTTCAGCACCCAGAGCGTAAGCAAGACGCGACGCCGCATCGAAGGATACCCCGGCGAGCGGGGTGATGATGTCGCGCTCAACCGCGATTCCGAGACGCTGCGCACGCGGTGCCGTGAGAAGCAGGGTGTGACGATCCTCGGTCGCGGCGGCGAACTGGTCAAAAAGAGATGGCGCAACGCAATCGAGAGCCAGGGCTGCTAGTTTCCGCTCCCCCTCGCTGATCACCACAGGGCGGCCATAGCGCAGTTCGGCTACGGCGCGTTCAACCTCGATCTCAGCGGTCGGAAACTGGAAAACGGGCTGGCTGGACTTGGACATGAGGCATACTCTCCCTATTCAGTGGCATGCACTACGCCGTAGCTTCGGCGATGGTTTGCGCTTGCATCGTAAAATTAATTTGATGATGACCGAGGAACCAATTTCCCTCTGTCGCAATAGATGTCAGTCACACCCTTATGTAGGGCGGGGAGATTGCAGTTTGAAGCTCGACATGGATGAACAGACCGTATCCGACGGTGAGAGCGCGTCCGCGCTGTGGTTCGAAGCACCGGAAATTTGTGCCATGCGCCGGGAAGCGCTGAGCAGACGGCCAGAAGACGCGGTGCTCGTCCGCACGCTCTACAGCGGCATCAGCCGGGGCACGGAGTCCCTGATCTTCCGCGGACAGGTTCCTGAAAGCGAGTTCGAACGGATGCGGGGACCGCATATGGAGGGTCGCTTTCCCTTTCCGGTCAAATACGGATACGCCGCCGTTGGTCGGGTAGAAGCAGGGCCAGCCGTGCTCCGGGACAAGGTGGTCTTCGCCCTTCACCCCCACCAGGATCGTTTCATCCTGCCAGCCGACCAGGTCACGCTGCTGCCCGAAACCCTGCCGCCCCGGCGCGCCGTGCTGGCTGCCAACATGGAGACCGCGCTCAACATCGTCTGGGATGCCGGCATTCAACCCGGAGACCGGGTCGCAGTCTTCGGCGCCGGAGTGGTCGGGGCGCTGGTCGCCTATCTCTCCTCCCGCATCGTCGGCACGCAGACCATTCTCGTTGATCGTGACGCCAAACGGCAGGCGCTGGCAACGGAACTGGAGGTCGCTTTTGTTCAACCTGACGGGGTCGAAGGCGAGTTCGATGTGCTCATCAATGCCACCGCAAACGCGGAGGCGCTTCAGAACGCCATCGCACATGCCGGCATCGAGGCGAAAATCGTCGAGGCCAGCTGGTACGGCGATCGGCCCGTGACGATCGCGCTCGGCGGGGCCTTTCATTCTCGTCGGCTCCAGCTCGTCAGTTCGCAAGTCGGAAGCATACCGGCCGAGAAGCGCGCGCGATGGACCTATGCGCGTCGTCTTGCCAAGGCGCTGGAATTGTTGCTCGACGTTCGCCTCGACCGCCTTATCTCTGGTGAGACGGCTTTTTCTGAACTGCCCGCCGCCTACGCTCGTATCCTGTCTACGCAGGACACCCTGTGCCATCGCATCCGCTACTGACGAAAGAGAACCCATGTTTGCTGTTGAAGTTCGAGATCACATCATGATTGCCCACAGCCTGCCCCGTCCCGTCTTCGGGCCGGCCCAGGGGATGCATGGTGCGACCTTCGTCGTCGATGCGGCGTTTTTCACCCGGGATGTGGACGAGGACGGTCTCGCCGTCGACATCGGTGCTGCGACCACCGTGCTTTCGGAGGTTCTGAAGCCACTCAACTATCAGAACCTCGACGAAGTGGCGGTGTTCAAAGGTAAGATCAGCACGACGGAGGTCATTGCCAAGCACATATTCGATCAACTCGCACAGGCCGTATCCGACAAGCGTCTCGGCCCTGGCAGCCATCGCATCTGCCGCCTGAAGGTAACCTTGCATGAATCGCATGCGGCTCGCGGCTGGTACGAGGCCGATCTTTGAGGCGTGACCTCACCTTCGCCTATCCCGGCGATCTTTCCCTGAAGACCGGCGGCTATGGTTATGACCGCAAGGTCATTCAGGGGCTGACGGCGGCCGGATGGGACGTAAGACTGCTTCCGCTCGGCGACGGATTTCCCGCCCCGACCGAGGCAGGTCTTGAAGCTGCCAACAATGCCCTGTCGGCACTGCCGGATGGTGAACTCGTCGTCATCGACGGGCTAGCCTTCGGCGTTCTCGATGGCTGGGCGCGAGATCACGCAGCCAGATTGCGGATCGTCGCACTCGTGCATCATCCACTGGCGTTGGAGACAGGCCTTTCAGAGGGAGCGCAGCAGCAGTTGCGCCAAAGCGAACGTGCGGCGCTTGCCTGCGTTCGGCATGTGATCGTCACATCACCGATGACAGCGCGCGAACTGGCGACAAATTACGGCGTCGATCCAGCGGCTATCACCATCGCGCTTCCCGGCACAGAGACCGTGACAGCGCTCAACAGCGCCAACCCGGCTCTGCAGATCCTTTCCGTCGGCACTCTTTCGCGCCGCAAGGGACATGACGTGTTGCTAGCCGCACTGAAGGCAGTCGAGGACCTGGATTGGCAGGCAACCATCATCGGCAGCAAGACGCTTGATCCAGCAACCAGCGGGGCCCTCGAGCGGCAGGTCGAGGCGCTTCAGCTTGGAGAACGCGTGCAACTGCTCGGCGAGGTCGCGGATACGCGGCTCCATTTCACCCGGGCAGACGTGTTTGCTCTCGCGAGCCGCTACGAGGGCTACGGCATGGTGTTTGCCGAAGCGCTGGCTGCCGGTCTGCCGATCGTTGCCTGCCACGCGGGTGCGGTGCCAGATGTGGTGCCCGAAGATGCCGGCTTTCTTGTGCCGGTTGACGATGTCTCGGCTTTCGCTGCAGCACTCCGCCGGTTGCTCAGCGATCCCGCCGAGCGGCAGGTCCGCGCAGCGGCGTCCAGGACAGCAGGGGCCGAGCTACCGACCTGGGATGACACGGCGCAGATTATTTCAGAGGCATTGGACAGGATATCATGAGCGGTTTTGACAAGGACTGGCTGGCACTGCGCGAACCCGTCGATCTCAGGTCTCGGGCAAGACCGCTCGTGGAGCACCTCTCCCGGCATCTGGATGGTGTCACCAGCCCGGTCATCATCGACATCGGTTGCGGGACCGGTTCGACCTGGCGCAGCCTTTCCGGAGCATTTTCGCCCGAGACCCGCTGGCAGCTGCTCGACCATGATCCACTGCTTCTGGCCGAGGCTGAACGCCGGATCGGCCCGACGAACACGGTCTCCTTCCGCCAGTTCGATCTCAACGACATCGACGCTCTTCCGCTTTCCGGTGTCTCCCTTGTCACAGCATCTGCGCTCTTCGATCTTTGCTCTGGCGCTTTCTGCGACCGTTTTGCAGAGACGCTCGGCCGCAACGGGGCGGGCCTTTACGCAGCCTTGAACTATGATGGCGTGATGGAGTGGTCCTTGCAGCATCCGTTGGACGCTCAGGTCGCAGCAGACTTCAATCGCCACCAGCGTTTCGACAAGGGATTTGGACCGGCGTTGGGCCCCGACGCGACGGAACACCTGAGGCAGCGCTTCGAGATGCTCGGCTACGAGGTCTCGGTCGAACCGAGCGCGTGGATCATGCGACAGGATGATGCGGATCTGCAGGTGGCGTTTCTCGAAGGCCTGGAGCGGCCGTTGTCCGAAATCGGCAGCCTCACGCAGGACGAGATCGGTACATGGCTCGACTTCCGCATCTCGAAGATTGCGGAAGACGGAAGTTCATGCGTGGTCGGCCACACGGATATCCTCGCCCTGCCCCGTCGCTGACCGGGCAGGCAGCTTGAGTTCGCAGTCGAAGAGAATATCGCTGCCGAGCGTGTAGACCTTCGCAGACGGCCGGTGGGCGCTGGTTAGGTTCTCGATCGGCGAGAGGGCTATCCCTGCCGGGCCGGATCCGATGATCAGCGGCGCGATGGCCACATGGAGCCGGTCAACGAGGTTTGCCTCGACGAAGCGAGCAATGGTGCGAGCCCCACCCTCGACCAGAATGCGGCGCAGACCACGATCCGCCAAGGCATCAAGGATGTGCTGCGGATCGATGCCGTTCTCGCTGCGGGCGACGCGAAGGACGTCCGCGGCATACACCCTCTGCGGCGCATCATCGGCCTGGATCAGGATCACCGGCGCCCCGCCATCGCGGAACAATCGCTCGTCTCCCGTAAGTTCGCCCTGACAGTCAATGACCACGCGAACGGGGTTAGGGCCCTTGACCGCGCGAACCGACAGAAGCGGATCGTCACACTTGACGGTACCGACACCGACGATCACGGCTTCAACCAGCGCACGGCACCGGTGGAGATGGGCAATGCCATCCGGACCGGAAATGTCACGCGCGTCTCCGGAGGGTGTGGCAACACGGCCATCAAGGGACTGGCCGACCTGTGCCAGCACAAATCCGTCTTTCGCCGCGGCAATCGGTGCATAAAGCCCCATGACCGGATCGCTCTCATCAACGGAAACCGAGCCCGCACTGCCTCGCATCGCCAGCAGGCGCGCCCAGAGCTGATCCGTCATTTCGATCTTACGCATCGAACGTCCTGTCCTCAAATCTACAAAATACGATAGAGCGTGCGGTCACGGCGGACCACGTGGTGGAAAATCACTGCTGCAAAATGCAACGCAAAGAGGCCCAAAAGGATCCATGCGCTCCATTCGTGGAAGGCCGATAGAGCAAAAGCAATATCCGGCGATTTTCCGATCGGGCTCCAGACCGTGAAGAGCCCGAACCACTGGAGCGGGAAGCCATGCGCGTTCGTGGCCAGAAAACCCGACACCGGCATGACTATCAGGAAAACATAGAGAAGCCCATGGACTGCCGTTGCGGCAGCCTTTTCCAAAGGCGGCGCGTCGACCAACGGGGCCTGGCTGGTGAGGCGGGTGCCGATACGCAGAAGCATCAACCAGAGCACCAGAAAGCCCAAGCTTTCGTGGATGAGGTAGAAGTCGAGCTTCACGTCATCCTTGACGAAGCCGATCATCAAGCCGAGCGGCCAGGTGGCAAGCACCAATCCTGCGATCAGCCAATGAAGCAGCCGGAGCCGTCCGGCATAACGCTGGTCTGCTGCCAAATTCTGCGTGCTGCTCATACGCTCCGCTCCCAAACCGCTCCCGCCGCGGGCCTCCTCGCCAAACCGGCACATTCGTCAACCGTCACATAGGATGTGCAGGTTCAACGACAATGTAAACGAAATATGACGGGCGGCAGATCAGGTCACAGTGTGGTGATCACAGCGTGGGCGGCGCCTTCTGGAAGAAGACATAGGATCCCTTGGCAACCTTGAAGATATCGCAGTTGCGGCGAACCTTGCGCGCGCCCTCGAGACGGAACACGCCGAGAGACCCGGAGAAGCCGTCTGGCGACATGATGCGTTCGGGTGCGAAGGCAACGTCGCCCCAACGTCCGGCGAGCCCAATGGCCATGGCCATGGCATCGAAGCCATATCCCGCCTGGGCGGAAGCCGGCATGCCGTAGCTTGCCATATAACGGCTGCCGATGCGGCTCTGGACGTTCTGGTCATAGCGGCAAACAATGCTGCCGGTGAGCTTCGGGTCGTTCAGATCCTGCGCGGTGAGCACCGCGCTTGCCACCACGCGGCGACCCGGCCGCGGCGGCTTGGCGGCATCTGCCTTCTTCAAGACTTCGCCCGGCTGCTTGATGCCTGGCATCAGCACGACCATGTCTGCCTTCGACCAGGAGGCAAGCGCTTTCGGCGGCATGACGCCACCCGCCAGTTCGACGACCGGCTCGACCTTGCCGCCGAATGCCTTGATCTGCTTGGCGATCCGTTCGGCGTCTAGCTTCTCCGCCGGAGACGACGCGAGAATGACCGCATGTGTTGCGCCCTCGGCCATGGCGAAGGATGCGCTTTCGATCAGACTGTCCGCGGGGCTCGAGACGAAGGCATAGGCGTTCGGCGGCAGAAGCGCGTCATTCGTCTGAAAGGCGACCATCGGGACCTGCAGGCCCCCAAGGCCGCGCTGTATGATCTCGAACTCCGGGCCGCGAGCGGTGGTGATGATGAGGGCGACCTGTTCCCGGGCCAGCTTCTTGGCTGCTGCCTCGATCGATTCAGGCTTTTCGGTCGTTTCGAGCATGGTCAGCTTGACCACGTCGGAGCCTAGCGTGTTGACCGCAAGAGCTGCACCGTCGCGGTATTCGCTGTCTGCCTGGCGGCTCTGCTGATCCGCGCGGCGGACGCCGAGATAGGCGATCTTGACCGGACCCGACCCAAGGGTCTGGTTGTAAAGTCCGCTGTCGCTGACAGGCGCTTGTGCGCCGGCGGAAGCGGCTTCGCCACTGGTTGGCTTGAAGTCATCTGTTTGACAGGACGCCAGTGCTGCCAGAGCCACAAGCGCCACCCCGGCGCGCAGCAATCTCCGCGTAGTTTTTTCTAATCCAACCATGATTGCAGCTGCGCTTGCTCCCGATCCTTGGGTGAACCGTAAGCACTGGCCTTCCCCGACGCAAGAGAGAAGGCGTCCCATAACTGGGCAGATTGATAAGATGGTAACCGGGTGGCTTTTAGGCCTGACTGGGTCCTCATAAGTCCGACGATCTGCGATACCCTGATACGCAGGCCCACCACAAATCTGGTTACCGAAATATTATCGGCATCCGAAAACTTTTACTTTAATATTTCTGCCGATTTTTAAAGTATAGTATCTGTGTATCGGAACCAATAATTCAAGCACTGGCGCTATTCTTCGAACAACAACGGAGAATAGCGATGTTCAAGAAGAATAAAAACATTATCGCAGTCTCGGCTCTTACGGCAGCCTCGCTGCTTTCGTCGGGCGCCAGTGCGGCCCCCATACTCCCGGGAACGTTGACCTCTTATTCGACCGTCGCCCAAACGCTCGTGCTCGGCATGAGCCCGCTTTCTGCGTCGTTCGGACAGACCCTGACCGGTCGCTTTGCCGAGGGATGGAGAGAGGCCGGCCGTCTCTTCAAGTCGCAGGCAGTGCTGGAAACGGTCGCCCTCGTGCCCGGTCACAAGTCCTTGTCCACCGGCGCGGTCTCCGTCACCCCTAAGGCCCCGTCTGTCGGTCCCAGCGCGACGTCGGCGGACGATGTTTTCAACTCGATCGCCATCCCCTTCAAGAAGCTCGGCGCCCTAAAGAAGGCAGCACCGACCTTTGCAGAGATCGCGAAGGGAACGGCGCTGCGCTGCGGCGGCAAAGACTGCTTCGCATCGGACGCCATCGTCCAGCGGACAGCTGCCGGCGGTGGCATGTCTTCCATCCGGGACAAGCTCAACCTCGTCAACCACCTGGTGAATACACGGATCACCTATCGCAAGGATACCGACAGCCATGGCCGGCTGGACCAGTGGTCATCGCCGTCCGAAACCCTCAAGTCCGGGTTTGGCGATTGCGAAGACTATGCGCTTTTGAAGATGGCCGTGCTTGAAAGCCAGGGCGTCTCGCTGAAGGACATGACGGTGGTCATCCTCTACGACAAGAAGCGGCACTTCTATCACGCCGTCCTGTCTGTCGAGGTCCAGGGAACACACTATATTCTCGACAACATGCGCAATCAGGTGCTGGCGGACAGCCGGCTTCCCGACTATCAGCCGCTGTTTTCGATCTCCAACGGCCGCGGCTTCCTGCATGGTACAAAAACCAAGGGCAAGGCTATGGCAATGAAGAGCTTTGACAGCATCGCGCCCGGCGAAGGCGGAGAGCTCTGATCGCAACCGCTCCCGCTACGGTTTGAGACGCAGATTTCAGCCGCGAACGACGTAGCCGATAACCATCTGCTTCTGGTGGCTGGGCGCCATTGCAAGGTTGATCTGGCCGGTCAGCTGCTTGCCGGCGCAGGTCGCGGTAAATCCCGTCGTGACCAGCTTGCCGCGGGCAGAGAGGCTCTGGATCGCCTCATCGACCTGCGTATCAAGCATGAAGCGAAAACCGGCCGAGAGCTGTGCGACGTTTCCGAGCACCAGCCTCTGCTTGAGCATGGTCATGAACGGCTCGTTGAAAAACTGGATCTTCTTGTCACGCGTGAGCACGATCGCAGGCGTCGGGCAGGCCTGGATCAACGTGTTCAGGTGTTCGAGCGAATAGGTATTCTCGATCGCGGCCATCCGGCGCCACATCCAGCGGAAGGCGACCACCCGGAGCATGGAGGCCAGATTGCTGTTTTCGCCGACCTGTGCGGCCGCCTGCTCCACGACATCGCCCATCGACTGGCGCGACCCGGCGAGAAGCCATGACAGGCCGTCCCAGTAGATCGATTCGAGCCGGATGCCGCGGCGCGTGCCGCCCTTGCCGATGATCGCCCGGAATTTAGGCTCCGCATCGCTTGTCTCGACCTGCTGCATGGCGGCAGGACTAAGATCCGTCTGATCAACCTGAACCAGTTGCCGGTCCGAGAAGGACATGTCTCACCGTTCGGTCAGCGCGACGGACTGCGCCTTGTTGATCGGCTTCATCAGGTAGCTGAGAATGGTCTTACGGCCGGTCATGATTTCCGCCGAGGCGACCATGCCGGGAATGATGGGGTAGGATTTCCCATCGCGCACGAGCTCGGACTTATCGGTCTTCACCTGCACCAGATAGAAAGTTTCGCCCTTCTCCTTGTCGACGATGCTATCCGCCGAAACGTTGGTCACCTCGCCTTCCAGGCCTCCGAAGATCGAGAAGTCATAGGCGGTGACCTTTACGATTGCTTTCTGTCCGCGGGTGATGAAGGCTACATCGCGCGGCGAGATCTTTGCTTCGACCAGCAAGGTTTCCGCCGTCGGAACGATGCCGGCGACCACGGTTCCGGGATCGACATAGGCGCCGATCGTGTTGACTTCCAGCGTGTTGACGATGCCATCGACCGGAGAGCGGATATCGGTCCGGCTGACGCGATCCGTCGCCCCGCGGATGGTTTCGTCAATGACGGAAAGCTCGGCCAGCGTCTGGGCCTTTTCGGTCAGTGCCTGCTGACGCAATTGCAGGGCGAGTTCATCCACCTGCAGGCGTGCCTCTTCCACGGCACCACGCAAACGCTCAAGGCTTTCCTGATAGACGGTGATCTGACCGCGCTGGTCGGTCAGTTCGCGCTCCAGCGAAATCAGCTCCGTCTGTGCCACGAGCCCTTTCTTGGCGAGCGGGCTCATCAGGTCGAACTGGCGGGTAGACTGCGCGATATTCTGTTCCAGGCGGACGATATTGGCCTGGGCTTCACTCAGTTCGTTTTCCCGCTGGCGCACGCGTTCCTTGAGGACACCTGCCTTGTTGAGAAAGGCAGCCTTGTTGGCGCTGAACAGGCGCTCCTCGTTTTCACAGACCTTGCTCGCGACCTTCTCAACCTCCTGCGGGCAGACGAAAGCGGCGTCATAAGATCCCGTCTCTTCGAGCGCGAGGCGGGCGATCTTGGCGCCCAGCGCACGGGCCTTGGCCACAGATTCACCGAGCGAGGATTCCGTCGTCGTGTTGTTGAGCTGAACGATGAGTTCGCCCTTTCGCACGACCTGTCCGACCTGCACGGCAATGGTCTCGACCACGCCCGCTTCCGAGGACTGGACGATCTGCGTCTTTGACACCGGGATGACCTTGCCTTCACCGCGCGCAATCTCGTCGATCTCGGCAATAGCGGCCCAGGCAAGGAAGATAACGATCAGGGCAGCAACGAGCCCGACGATCATGCGGGCCATGAATGGCGGTGTATCGGCAACCGGGCGGCTCATGGCTTCACACCCTTTTTCTGCATGGCTTCGATGACCTGCTTCTTCGGCCCGTCGGCCACGATGCGTCCCTTGTCGATCACGATGAGGCGGTCGACCAGATCAAGCATGGTGAAGCGGTGGGTGGCGACAAGAAGGGTCGTGTTCTTGTCAAAGGCCGTGGACAGACGGTTGATGAGGTGGCGTTCACTGGCGAGGTCCATGGCGCCGGACGGCTCGTCCAGAAACACGATCTTCGGCTTGGTCAGCAGAAGGCGGGCAATGGTCATCGCCTGCTTCTGGCCGCTCGAGAGGTTCGAGCCACGCTCGCCGACCGGCATGTCGAAACCGCGCGGGTGGCGCGACACGAACTCTTCAACGCCCGTCATGCGCGCCACTTCAAGGAGTTCCTCGTCGGTCGCGTCAGCGCGCCCGATCAACAGGTTTTCCTTGACCGTGCCCGAGAAGAGATCGGAAGACTGACCGGCAACCGCGACTGCCGAACGGACTTCGGACATGTGATACTGACGGATGTCCACGCCATCGATCAGCACGCGGCCTTCCGTCGGCACAAAAAGTCCATCGAGCAGACGGCCGAGCGTGGTCTTACCGGAGCCGATGCGGCCGATGATGCCGACCTTTTCGCCGGGCGCCACGGTCAGCGACAGTTTGGTGATCACCGGGTTGTCGGAACCCGGATACTGGAAGCTCACATCCTGGAAGCTGAAGCCGCCCTGCTTGATCTCGCGATTGACGAAGCCGACGGTGGACGGCCTGTCTTCAGGCTGCTCCATTACCTGATCGAGAATACGCAGGGACAGTGTCGCCTGGCGAAAACGCGCGAGCGTCATGGCGATCTGACCGAGCGGCGCTCCCGCACGGCTTGCCAGCATGACGGTCGCCACGATGGCGCCCATGGCCAGACGTCCTTCGGAGAATTCGTAGGTGCCGGCAATCACGATCAGTACGCCCACGACCTGCTGGATCAATGCTGTCAGGTTGATGGCATTCGTGGAGATGTGCTTGATCTCCTCGCTGGTGCGGCTGGAATGCTTCATCAGCTCCTGCCAGCGGCGCAGCATCGTTGCTTCGGCGCGCAGGCTCTTCAGCGTCTCGATCGTCGAGATCGTCTCGACGAGAAGCGATTGACGCTTGGAGGCCTCGTTCGATGCGGCCGCCATGCGATGGCCGATCTGGGCCTGGGCACGCAGGCCGATGGCAATCGACAGAATGAGCGCGACGGTCGGAATGATCGCGAGCCATCCGGAGATCAGGTAGATGACGATCAGGAAGATGAAGGCAAAGGCCGTGTCGATCATCAGGCCGATCGTGTTGGACGTGAAGAATTCGCGAACGAATTCATACTGCATGACACGGTTGGCATACTCACCCGTCGACATCGGACGCGAAGCAAGCGTGGTGTTGAGCACCTTGTCGAAGATCATCTGCGACAGACGCAGGTCGGCGTTTCTGCCGGCATGGTCGATCAGCGACGCACGCGCTTCCTTCAACAGGTAATCGAAGAGGTAGGCGAGGAGAATGCCGATCGCCAGAACCCAACGTGTCGGGATCGCCTTGTTCGGCAGGACCCGGTCATAGACGTTCATCGTGAACAGCGGCGAGCCGAGTGCGATCAGGTTGATGAACAGAGCCGCCAGAATGACGCGCAGATAGGTCCGCCAATACGGCATGAGCGCGCGCACGAGCCAATGGCGCTTCTCGATCTCATCGGCAGCACCGATGACCGCTTCTTCGGTATCGTTGCGGTAGAACATCGTGAAGCCGAAGGCGAATTCGGGTTCGAGCGCCATGAGTTCCTGATGGCTCAGGCGGGCGGCGGCCGTTCCTTCACGAATGTCGAGCGTGTAGATGCCGTCGTCGCTGACTTCCAGCAGAGGAAGCGTGCCGCCATCCTTGAGGACGACGATCGCGGGACAGTCGAAATCATTTTCACGGATGGCGCGCTCGCCGACACGCATGACCTGCAGGCCGATGCGTTCGGCCACATGCTCCACGTCGTCGAGCTCAAGCGACTCGACGATTTCGTCCGGCAACCCGGAAAACAGGACGGTATCAGAGCTTGGCCGTCCATAAAATGTGGCCACAGCCTTGAAGGATGCACGAAAGCTCAGGCGGGCACGAGGGCCCGCCGGTTCGATCAACGAATTTAACATGTCATCCTATCGGATGGTCGTTTACTGGAGCGGCGCCAGGAGGTCCATCGGAATTCCCGCCTTTTGCCGCGGATCC
>JAIXSF010000198.1 GCA_027484835.1 Rhizobiaceae bacterium
GTTCGACAGCACGATCGACATGCCGATCGCGGTGATCAGCGGCGCGAGGCGGAACGAACCGCGCAACGGCCGATAGGCCACACGCTCGATCGTCCAGTTCCACAGACCCGTCATCAACATCGCGATGATCAGCATGATCAGCAGCGCGAGCGCCACCGGAATGCCGGCGAAGAAAGATGTAAGAATGAGGAAGACGATGAGAGCGGCGAAGCCGCCGAGCATGAAGATGTCACCATGGGCAAAGTTGATCATGCCGATGATGCCGTAAACCATCGTATAGCCGATAGCTACGAGGCCATAGATGGATCCAAGAGTCAGCCCGTTGATGAGCTGCTGGATGAAGTACTCCATATATTATCCCCCGGACGCGCCTGATTGATGCGTCTCATTTTGTTGTCCCTTGCGGGCATAGGCGTCGGAGGATTCCATATCGCTTTGTCCGAAAATGTGAAGCCAAAAAGGCATGCATCAGACAAAATGTTACTGTTAACAGGAGCTTTGACACTGGAAATGACAGGTCACACAAAAAAGCAGCAGAAAAAGCTTACGAAAACAGCAGGTCACGGGAAGCGACCTGCTGTTCATTGATTGGTACTAATGCAAGCCCACTTTTGCCGAAAACGGTTCAGTTTCTCATTCGCGACCCGTTTGCGTCAAAAAGCGACTGAGGCTGCAGCCGGGCAGGAAGGATTTCCCCAAGAATTTCCACAGCCCAGCCCGCAGATTCATCGGCGATCTCCTTGGGAACATAGCCGATTGCGACCGAGACGCCGCTCGGATGGGCGTAACCGCCCGAGGTCACCCAACCGCGCACTTCGCCGTTGAAGGAGATCGGCTCGTCGCCAATGACGTCGGCATCCTTGGCGTCGATGATGAATGTGCGCAGCCGCAGCGTGCCGCCCGAAAGCTTCTCTTCCAGCGCCGCCTGCTTGCCGATGAAGCTCGCCTCTTTCTTGAGCGCAACGAACCGCGACAGCCCGGCCTCCAGCGGCCCGTAAAGCGGGCGATACTCGCGCGACCAGCTGCCGAAGCTCTTCTCCAGCCGCAAGGCATTGAGCGCACGCAACCCGAACAGCGTGATGTCGAACTCGGCACCGGCCTCCATCAGCGCATCGAAGACGTAACGCTGGTATTCCGGGCGCATCCAGAGTTCGTAGCCGAGGTCACCGGTATAGCTGACGCGACCGAGAATGACGGGCGCCATGCCGAGATCCATCTCGCGGATCGCCATGAAAGGAAGTGCGGCATCGGACACGTCGAGATGAGTGAGCTTGGCCAGCACATCCCGCGACTTCGGTCCGGCAATCGACAGGCCGACAAGGCTCAGATTGAGCGCTTCGATGTCGACGCTGCCGTCTTCCGGCAGGTGGCTCTCGAACCAGCGCATGTGATAGTCCTCGGCGATGCCGGAACCGATGATGAGGAAATCTTCGTCATCGAGATTGGCGACGGTGAAGTCGCCGATCAGCTTGCCAGCTTCGTTCAGCATCGGGGCGAGCGCCATCCGGCCCACTTCCGGCAGCTTGCAGGCGAGCATGTGGTCGAGCCACTCCCGCGAGCCCTCCCCGCTCACCATGTATTTGGCAAAGCCTGAGGTCTCCATCAGGCCCACGCTCTGGCGCACGGCCTTGGCTTCCCGCCCAACCGCCTCGAAGTCTGTCGAGCGGCGCCACGAGAAGGCATCCTCGACACCCTCGGGCGCAAACCACAGGGGCGCCTCCAATCCGTAGGAAGCGCCGAACACGGCCCCGGCCGCTTTCAGCTTGTCGTAGATCGGCGTGGTGAGGAGCGGGCGAGCGCCCGGCAGCTCTTCGTTCGGATAGCGGATCGAGAAGCGGCGGGAATAGTTTTCGCGCACCTTGGCATTGGTGTAGGCGAGTGTCGCATAGTCGCCGTAGCGGCAGACATCCATGGCAAACACGTCGAAGCCCGGGTCGCCTTCGATGATCCAGTTGGCAAGCGCCAGTCCCACGCCGCCGCCCTGGCTGAAGCCCGCCATGACCGCGCAGGCCGACCAGAAATTCGTCATGCCGCGCACGGGGCCGACCAGCGGGTTGCCGTCCGGCGAGAAGGTGAAGGGGCCGTTGATGATCTTCTTGATCCCGGCATTGTTGAAGGCCGGGAAATGACGGAAACCGATTTCGAGCTCGTTGGTGATGCGCTCCAGGTCTTCGGCCAGAAGCTCATGGCCGAAGGTCCAGGGCGTCTCGATCGGCGACCACGGACGGCAGTCCTTTTCATAGGTGCCCATCAGCATGCCGTTGCGTTCCTGGCGCACATAGATTTCGCCGTCGAAGTCGACGCAGTGCATCAGCTCCTTGCCGGATGTCTTGTTGAACTCGATCACCTCGGGCATGTCCTCGGTGATCAGATACATGTGCTCCATGGCAAGAACAGGCAGCTCGAGCCCGACCATTCGGCCGACTTCGCGCGCCCAGAGACCTGCCGCATTCACCACGTGTTCGCAGCGGATCTCGCCCTTGTTGGTGATGACGCGCCAGGTGCCGTCTTCCAGCTGCACGAGATCCTCGACCTTGGTGTGCAAGTAGATTTCCGCGCCGTTCTTCTTGGCTGACTTCGCGTAGGCATAGGTGGTGCCGTAAGGGTCGAGATGCCCTTCATGCGGGTCGAAGACCGCGCCGACGAACTGCTTCGGATCGATCAGCGGCATCATCTCATAGGCTTCCTGAGCAGAGATGAGCGTCGCCTCGCCGCCCGCATACTTGCCCTTGGCCAGCAGCGACTTCATCCAGTCGAAACGCTCCTTGGTGGCCGCCAGCATCAGGCCCGAGGTCATGTGCAGACCGATGTCCTGACCGGAATACTCCTCGATCTCCTTGTAGAGCTCGACCGTGTATTTCTGCAGCTTGGCAACGTTCGGGTCGCCGTTGATCGTGTGCATGCCACCGGCCGCATGCCAGGTCGAGCCGGAAGTCAGCTCGGAGCGTTCGAGCAGGACAACATCGGTCCAGCCAAATTTGGTCAGGTGGTACAGGACCGAACACCCGACGACACCCCCGCCGATGACGACGACACGCGCATGGCTCTTCATGGAAAACGCTCCCCTTGGCAGCAAAGATTGATCTAACAAAGCTAGATTGCGCGCGTGAAAGCCAGAAGACCATGCTGCGACGAAAGATGTCGCATCGGTGACAGGCACTGTTCTCTGGGCGTCGCGCAGGGCAAGATGAATGTGTCAACCAAACGAGACACTTCCCCAGCATTTTAAGGGAATCGTAAGTTGTCACGTATAATCAAGTTACATCAACCAACGCATACCCAGCCGTATCCCCAGTACAGAGATTTGCATGTCCCTTTTCGCCTTCGGCAGCGATGCCCGCTCCATTTTGAACGCCCTCGACAAGTCCCAAGCGATCATCGAATTCGACCTCGAAGGCCGGATCCTTCACGCCAACGAAAACTTTCTGAAAGCGATCGGCTACCAGTTGCACGAGATCGTTGGCCAGCATCACCGGATGTTCGTGACGCCCACCGAAGCCAACTCCCAGGAATACAGACAATTCTGGCGCAACCTCGCCGCCGGCAATTTCGATCAACGCCAGTACAAGCGCATTGCCAAGGGCGGCCGGGAGATCTGGATCGAGGCGACCTACAACCCGGTCCTGAGGGGCAACCGTCCCTACAAGGTCGTCAAGTTCGCGACCGACATCACCGCAATGAAGCTCAAGTCACTCGATGCCGAAGGCAAGCTGACGGCACTCGACCGGGCCCAGGCGATCATCGAGTTTACGCCGACCGGCGAGATCCTTTACGCCAACGATAACTTCCTCGGTGCAATGGGCTATGAACTGTCCGAGATCGTCGGTCGCCACCACCAGATCTTCTGCGACGCCGACTATGCCTCGTCTGGCGAGTATCGCGACTTCTGGCGCGGGCTCGGCGAAGGACGTTTCATCGCCGACCAGTTCACCCGCTTCGGCAAAGGCGGAAAGCGGGTCCATATCCAGGCGTCCTACAACCCGATCATGGACACCGATGGCAAGGTGCTGAAAGTCGTGAAGTTTGCAAGCGACGTGACCGAACGCATCCGGGTCATCGAAGAGCTGGGGGCAGGCCTTGGCCGGCTTGCGGACAGCAACATTCGCCTGACGCTCGACCAGCCCTTCACTGCGGAATTCGAACCGCTGCGGCGCGATTTCAACACGTCGATCAGCGCCTTCCAGCAGACCCTGGCAGGCGTGCTCGACCAGACGCACGAGCTCGCACGCAATGGCAGCAAGATGAAGCATTCGGCGGAGGAACTCTCCGGCCGAACCCACCAGCAGGTGACCGCTCTCGAGCAGACGGCTGCGGCCCTCGGCGATGCGACCCGCAAGCTGCGGGCCGCAACCGAACGGACGCGGGAAACCCGCCAGATTGCCACCAACGCCCGTGCTGCCGCGACCTCTTCGGTTGCCGTCGTGCGCGATACCGTCAGCGCCATGGAGCGCATCGAAGGGGCATCCAACGAAATCGGCAAGATCATCGGCGTCATCGATGAAATCGCCTTTCAGACCAATCTTCTGGCTTTGAATGCCGGGGTAGAGGCAGCCCGCGCAGGCGAAGCCGGCAAGGGCTTTGCGGTTGTCGCACAGGAAGTGCGTGAACTCGCCCAGCGTTCCGCCAATGCCGCCAAGGAGATCAAGGCGCTGGTCAACACGTCGGCCAGCGAAGTGCAGGAAGGTGTGCGCCTGGTCGGGGAAACCGGCCGCGTGCTCCAGGAAATCGAAAAGTTCGTATCTGCGATCGACCAGAACGTCGACCGGATCGCGACCTCTGCCGCAGAAGAGACAGCTGCTCTGGAAGCAATCAATGGTGCGGTCACCGATGTCGACGGCATGACCAAGGCGAACGCCGCCATGGTCGCCCAGTCCACCGAGATCAGCCGCGCGGTCTCCGATGGTGCATCGGTGCTCGCCGAACTCGTCAACCGCTTCAAGCTGAACCGCCGCAACGAGATCCGCGAAGGTGGCAAGGAGAGCTGGACACCGGCCCAACGCGCAGCCCGCCTTGGTTCCAACGGATATCGCGCCGCGTCGTAAGGAAATGAAAGCCGGCCCGGTGATGCCGGGCCGGCTCGTCAAACCAACCCGTTCAGGGAGCAGCCCGGAGTGTAAACTCCGTCAGTTCCGCCGGCACGCCGATCCGGAGCGCAAAGCCCGGCCAGAGCCCAGTGCCGTTGTTCACATAAAGCTTCATCGGACCAACATCGTAGAAGCCAGATACAAAGCCGTTGTTCGCACGAGCAACGATCCGGTCCAGGCCGCGCACCATGCCACCATGGGTGTGGCCCGAAAGCTGAAGCGCCACGCCCTTCTGCGCCGCCCGATGGGCCAGTCGCGGCTGGTGGTCGAGGAGGATCACGGGTGCATCCATTGGCGCACCGCGGAGCGCCTTGTCGAGGTCAGGCTCCACTGCCCCAGTGAACCGCGCCGACAGGTCGGTCACACCGGCAATCACCAACTGCCCCTCCCCTCTCTCGATCACGGCATGCTCATTGGCCAGGATCCGCATGTTGAGCGCCGGGAAATGAGCGAGCCATCGATCGACGTCGAAGAAGTATTCATGATTGCCGGGAACCGTCAGCACCCCATCCCGGGCACGAAGGCCTGCAAGCGGTGCAATGTCTTCGCGCCGGATGTCCAGACTGCCATCGATGAGGTCACCTGTGATGACGATCAGATCGGCATCGAGCCCATTGGTCTTCTCGACCACGGCGCGTGCCCAGTCTGCCGTGAACAGGCGGCTGATATGCAAGTCGGTCAGCTGCACCATGCGATAGCCATCGAGTGCAGGGGAAAGCCCGGGGATCGCGACCTCGATCCGCTTGATCGGCGGCACGCGGATCGCCTGGCTGATCCCGAAGACGGCGAGCATAAGGGCGGACACACCCATCGCATAGCGCACTCCGGGTGGCACCGCCGGAAAACTCCATGTGACGGCAAAGATCAGCACGCTTATCAGATCGAGGATCACCTGCATCGCAGCCAAGAGCACGATGGCTCCGAAGAACAGGTTGAAGGCAATCACCAGCGGCCGCGGAAATTCAGGTGCGAAGACCGATCCGGAGGTGAACCGGCTGAACAGGTGATACTGCGAGGCAAACAGCAGGAAGACCGCGAGCAGGATTTTTACCCACCATGGCCATGGCAAGGGGCCGACGAAACGGGTGGCCACGATCAGCCATGGCAGCGAAAACATCAGATGAAACATCAGGAGAACCGGGGACTGCAGCGATGGACCAGAACAGCAGAGGTTTCAGGTCGCTGACCATGGAGTGAGAACAGTTCAGCGCATATGGGGTTCATGGCAGCAACGACAAGTGCAAGCAGCGTGTTCACCCTTTCCAGAAGATCGTCTCCTTGCTCAGCACCCTCTGCACGCATCGTCACGAAAGGCAAGATAAGTCTGCTCCAGCGCCGCAAGAAGGTCATTGGTCGGCAGAAGGCTGATGGCCAATCGATCCCGGCCCGAAAGCGGCAAATGGTCGAGCAGCCAGTCGGCAAAGAAATCAACGTCTTCTGCAGCCGCGAGCCGCAGTGCCTCATAGCCGGCGACGCCGGCCAGGCGCTTCCCGAGAACGCCCGCACCTTCGAGGTCTGCTAGGATCTGTGCCTTGAAGGCCTTGAGGTCGACACGTACAGCGCCATCTTCGCCGGAGGCGTAAGGCCTGATCTCCACCGCAGCCAGGGCGTCCGCCGGCAGCGGTTCCTGGCGGCGACCGAAAATCCAGCGCCTTCCGGGCTTGAAGAATTTGCCGTTACGGCAAAAGCCCTCGACAGCCACGATTTCGACGAGGTGTTCGGCCCTGAAACTGAAGATCCTTTCATCCTCCGGGCGCCCGCGCACCCCATGGCAGGTGGCAACAACGGCAGGGGCGCCAGGCACAAGATCCGCAGCGATGACGAAGCGCACATCGAAGATCGCAAAATCGTCTCCCCCTTGCGGCACAGCAGCCAAGACGGGCGCCTCACCACAGCTGTCGATGGCACGACCAGCCGGCGCGACATCGGCTGCTGCGAAGGCTGGATAGAGCCTTGAGAAGTCGATCGGATCAGGCTTGTAGGGACGGGAGAGAAACGGTTCATCGCGGGCAACCGAATTGCGCGATCCGATCAGGTCCGGCGGCCTTCGTGCAGGTTTGATCGAGCGACCGTCGAGAGGCTCGAAAGCGACAACATAATTGGGGAGGGTCTCGTGCCCTTCGTCGCGAGCGCCCGGCTCCGCCTCCCACTCGACGGCAGTAATGGTCACCGCGTAATCGCCATCGGCAAGCTCGAACCAGAAATCCGGGCTTGTTGACGGATCGATCATCTTCTCGACACCCGGCAAGCCATCCGAATTGTCGATGAAAACCCTGCCGTGTCGGACACGATAGGGAAAGACAAAACTCGGCCCGGAAAACACCCTTTCCCTCGCGGTGAGTTCGCCCGTCGTCAGCCGCAGCTTGAAGACACCATCTGATCCGGTGCACCAGGCGATCAGCCGACGGGCAGCACTTTCGACCGGATAGATGAAGGTCTCGGCATACCAGGCGATCGGCCAATGCTCTGCATGCACCAGATCATCAGGATGAAAAAGCACGATGTGGGCGACGTCGGTCGCAAGCACGATGTCTTTTGAAACCTGCTGCAAGAGCCTGTCCTCCTCACCGCGGCACACTTGGTGCCCTCAGGAGTAGTATCATCGACAATTGCCCTCAAGGTCAGGTGTCACAGGCCACCCGGCCTGATTTACGCAAACCCCGCCGTCAGCGCGAACTCGCGGCCCATCTCACGCACCTCGTCGAACAGGAAGCCGGCGAAGCTGCGCATGACGATGATCTCGAAGCTATCCTGGCCGGTGCGAGAGAGGTTCGCAGCGACATGGCAGATCTGGCAATTGGTCGACTGACCGATTTCGAAGAGATCGGCATGCAGGTCGACCGCCGTGCATTTGGCGAGGATCGCCCGCACCTTCGGCCCATGGAGGCGCAAGACCACGCGCCCGTCGCTCTGATCGACGAAGGAGGCACGGCTCGCCCCGAGATCTGCCAGCTGCCGCGCGATCGTGTCGGCTGACACCGTCTCGCTGACGACGAGCCATTCACCCGGCCCGCATAGACGCAGGTGCACGTCTTCGAGATTGGTCAGCGCCTCGTCGATGTCGGCCTCGTGGCCCGGATGGGCGAGCACGGAGAAGACCGACACGGCGCGAAGGATTGCGAGATGATGCGGGTTCGGCGTCGCTTCGAAACCGGAGATGTGGTCCTCGAGCACGTGACGGGCGGCATAGGTCACCGGCATGGTCGGATCCTCACAGGTTCAGTTTCTTGTTGTCGGGGTCGTAGAAGACGGGGCTGACGACCTCGGCCAGCACTTCCGAACCGCGCAAGCCGTCCCAGACGACGATCTTTTCGCCCAGCCGCTCGCGGCCGGATTTGAGGAAGGCAAGACCGATCGTGTGGCCGAGCGTCGGCGAATGGCAGACGGAGGACACCCAGCCCTGATCGTTGAGCGTCGACGGCTTGACGTTTTCCTTCAGCAAATGCGCACCGGCAGAGAAACTCTTGTCGCGCTCGACGGGCTTCAGGCCCACGAGCTGCGGACGGTCGGCAGCGGTCAGGCCGAAGCGGCTCGACAGACGTTTGCCGATGAAGTCAGGCTTCTGCGTCGAGAACATTTTGCCCAAGCCCACATCGTCAGGCGTCGTGCGACCATCGATTTCGCTGTGGGTGATGAAGCCCTTCTCGATACGCAACACGTTGAGCGCCTCGACGCCGTAAGCGCAAATGCCATGCGGCTTGCCGGCCGCCATGATCGCATCGGCGACCGCCTCGCCATAGTTGGCGGGCACTGCCACTTCGAAGGCAAGTTCGCCGGAAAACGAGATCCGGAAGAGGCGCGCCTTCAAGCCCCCCTTGAGCAGCACTTCGCGCGCAGACGGGAACGGGAAGGCCTCGTCGGAGATATCGTCCTCAATGATCTGTTCGAGGATGATCCGCGCCTTGGGACCCGCGACCGACATCTGCGCCCACTGATCGCTGGAGGAGACGAAGCGCACGTCGAGATCCGGCCAGAGAACCTGGGAGCAGAATTCCAGATGCGTCATCACCTCGCCGGCATAGGCCGTGGTCGTGGTCATGAAGAAATGCTCGTCCGAGAACCGGCTCGTCGTGCCGTCGTCGTAGATCATCCCGTCTTCGCGCAGCATCAGGCCGTAGCGCGCCTTGCCGACGGGAAGCTTGAGGAAGGCATTCGAATAGACGCGGTTCAAGAATTCCGCAGCATCCTTGCCGAAGATCTCGATCTTGCCGAGCGTCGACACATCGCAGATGCCGGCATTGGCGCGGATGTTAAACACTTCACGGTCAACGGCCTCGCGCCAGGTCTTCTCGCCATCGCGCGGGAACCAGGAGGAGCGATACCAGAGACCGGATTCAACGAAGACGGCGCCGTTTCTCTTTGCCCAGCCATGCAACGGCGAGGTGCGCACGGGCCGCGAATGTTCACCGCGCGAGGTGCCCGCCATCGCGCCGAAGGAAACGGGCGTATAGAACGGCCGGAAGGTCGTGGTGCCGATTTCGGCCGGCGAGACACCACGCATGCCGGCCATGATGCCGATCGTGGCGACATTGCCGAGCTTGCCCTGATCGGTCGCCATGCCGCCAGTCGTGTAGCGCTTGGTGTGCTCGACATGCCCCATGGCTTCGCGCTGGGCAAGGCTCAGGTCCTTCACATGCACGTCGTTCTGGAAGTCGACGAAGGCCTTGGACTTCGCGCCCGGCACATACCAGAGCGGCGCGAAGGAGGCATCGAATTCACCCTCGACTTGCGGAACGTCGACCGTGCCGACGAGACGACCGAGATCGCCGATCGCCTCATGTGCCTTGTCCGCACCGTCGCGCAGGACGGCGGCAAGGGAGGCATGACCAGCAGCCGAGCCGGCGATCCGCAGCCCCTGCCCCACATCGGGCGCCAGGAAGGCCTGGTGCTCGTCCGACCAGGTGGGCTTGGCGCCGCGCTGGCAGGCGAGATGCACGATCGGGCTATAACCGCCGCTCATCGCCAGCGCATCGCAGGCGATCTCTTCCTGGTGGCCGACGCGTTCGGCGATCAGACCCTTGATGCGGTAATATCCCTTGGTGTCGATGACAGAGCCGCCACGGATGACCCGCACGCCTGATGGAGCAACATCAGACGAGTCTGTCCGCCCGTCGATGATGGCAGCGACACCCACACCGGCAGCAACCAGATCGGCCGCCGTACGATAACCCGCTCCGCCATTGGTGAAGATGGCGACGTTCTGGCCGGCACCCACGCCGTAGCGATTAAGATAGGTGCGCACGGCACCCGAGGTCATCACGCCCGGCTTGTCATTGCCTCCGAAGACGAGCGGCCGCTCTTCGGCACCCGAAGCCAGGATCGCCCGCTTGGCGACGATGCGCCAGACCCGCTCGACCGGCAGCTCACCGGACGGCTGCGCGACATGCTTCTGCACCTTTTCGACAGCGCCAAAGACATTGTCGTCATACCAGCCGAAC
>JAIXSF010000153.1 GCA_027484835.1 Rhizobiaceae bacterium
CGTCAGTGAGCGGATGTATAGATTCGCTTCTCAAAGCAGTCAACAGCCTTCTGGAATAAAAATCGAAAAAAGCGACAAGCCGTTGAAAAATCTCGTTATTTGTCAGCGTTCGTGTTTTTCGTCCTGTTCGGGGCCGATTCCAGCCCCTGCCGCGCACCGCAAAACCTCCTGTTCTGGCTGGTGATGACGCGGCCCTCCCCCGCCCGCATACACGTGTGCGCATGCGTGCCGCGCTTATTCCATATTTGCCTGCTCATTAGAGCGCTCACCCTGCCGATTTGACGGGTCGGGCCAAAACATGAGACATGAAGACGTGTTCCAGTCGACCAACAGGCCGGGGCTTTGCCCCGCTGCCGCAGACAAAAAGACGGCATGACCACAGACCGAGACCTGATCCGATCGCTTGGTGGCGAAGCTCCGATCCTGGCGGATGGACTTCGCGCGCCCGATCGACGCGAGATCTCGCTCCGCTGGCTTTCCGGCACGTTCCTCACCGGGATCACCTCCTGCATCCTCATGGGGGTCGCTCTCTTTGCAGCCCTCGATGGCCGCCAGCAGCTGGCCATCCCGGCAGAAGCCTTTGCCGTCACGTCACCCGATGTAGCCGAGACCCCGGCCGAAGAGACAATCCGCGGATCGCGCATCTTTGCGCCGAAGATCGCGGCCAGACCCGTCGACAAGGCCAGTCTCGATGTGCCCACCGTCTTCAAGGACGGCGAGCGGGAAGTGGTGCGCAAGCTGCCCTTCGCCCATGTGAAGATGGTGCTTGCCGCCGATTATGCCAATCAGGAGCGCTATCCCCGCTTTGATCCGCTCGCGATCTTTGCGACCGACGAGACAACCCCGCCGGTGGCCAACCGCACCGGCTCGCTTTACGGCTCGGATGTCGAATCCGAAGTCATCCTGAAATCCAGCCCCTTCCCGACCACGCCGAACAAGCCGCTCGCCGGCGAGATGTCCTTCGACGAGGTCGAGGAAAACGTCCGCTCGAACGGCTCCGTGCTGACGGACGGCAACAGCCAGGTCGCCGCCCTCTATTACATCGACCCCCGCCGTTTCGACACGGAAGACACCGGCCTCGATCTTGCCGTCGGCATGACGGCACGCATCGTCGAGGAGAACATGAGCGTGGCGGAGCCGGAGCTCATCACACCGATGACACCGGAATATGCCGACGACATCCTGCCGGCACGCCGGCCGCAATCGGTCGCGGCCTTGATGACTTCGGCCGGTTACCCGGCTTCCAAGGCCGAGGACGTCGGCAAGGCCCTGAAACCCTTCATGAAGGCGCCCGGTCTCGTCGAAGGCGACATCATCCGCGTCGGTCTCCTGCAGCGCGGCGAAGAGGTCCGGCTTGTCCGCTTCTCCCTCTATCACCGGACCGACCATATCGTGACGCTCGCCGTGAACGATGCAGGTCGCCTGGTCGAAGGTGCGGCCCCGCCGGAACTGGACGCGATCGCCGGCGCCTTCGACACCTCCCAGCCTGCCCTGATGACCGGTCGCGATTTGCCCCGCGTCTATGACGGCATCTACCGCGCCGCGCTGTCCTACGGGATGAACCAGGATCTGACCGCCCAGGTCATCCGGCTGCTCGCAGCCAATGTCGACTTCCAGGCTCAGCTGAAGCCGACCGACATGCTCGAAGCCGTGTTTTCCGTCAGTGACGATGAAGGTCGGGCCACCGACGATTCCGAGCTTCTCTATGTGCGGGCCCGTTTCGGCGATACGATCACGCAGTTCTACCGCTTCCAGGACCCGAATGACGGCTCGATCGACTATTTCGACGAGAACGGCAAGTCGATCCGCCAGTTCCTGCTGCGCAACCCCGTCCCGAACGGCCGGTTTACCTCCGGTTTCGGCATGCGCCGCCACCCGATCCTCGGCTATTCGCGCATGCATACGGGTGTCGACTGGGCAGCCCCGCGTGGCACGCCCATCATCGCCTCCGGCAACGGCGTGGTCGAAAAGGCCGGCTGGGCTTCGGGCTACGGCAACCAGACGCTCATCCGCCATGCCAATGGTTACGTGACCTCCTACAACCACCAGAGCGGCATCGCCAAGGGCATCGTGCCGGGTGCCAAGGTCAAGCAGGGCCAGGTCATCGGCTTCGTCGGCTCGACCGGTTCGTCCACCGGCTCGCACCTGCATTACGAGCTGATCGTCAACGGCACCAAGGTCGATGCCATGAAGGTTCGCCTGCCCGGCGGCAAGGCGCTTGAGGGAGAGGTGCTCGCCGCCTTCCAGCAGGAGCGCCAGCGCATCGATACCATGCTGGAAACCGGCGGACGCCCCGCCCAGGTGGCAAGTCGCTAATTCAAGATTGACGCAGAATGCAAAACGGCGGCCCGCAAGAACCGCCGTTTGTGTTTGATGCGCCTGGAGCGTCGATCAGGCCGCAGCACTCACCGAAGACTTCGGCGAGATCAGCAGCCGGTCGCTGGCAGCCTCGATCAGGATTTCCGAGCCATCCAGGACCTGACCCGACAGGATCTGCTCGGCGAGCGGGTCCTGCAGGTATTTCTGGATCACCCGCTTCAGCGGACGGGCGCCGTACACCGGATCATAACCCTTGTCGGCAAGCCAGTTGCGCGCATCAGGCGCCAGATCGATGACGATCTTGCGCTCGGTAAGCAGCGACAGCAGCCGCTTCATCTGGATATCGACGATCGCGCCCATTTCGGTCCGGCGCAGCCGGTGGAAGAGGATGATCTCGTCGACACGGTTGAGGAATTCCGGCCGGAACGAGGCCTTGACCACGTCCATGACCTGATCCCGCACCACGTCGACATCCTGATCCTCGCCGAGACCTGTAAGGTACTCGGCCCCAAGGTTCGAGGTCATGATGATGATCGTGTTCTTGAAGTCGACCGTGCGACCCTGCCCGTCCGTCAGGCGGCCGTCGTCGAGCACCTGCAACAGCACGTTGAAGACATCAGGATGCGCCTTCTCGATCTCGTCGAACAGCACGACCTGATAGGGCTTGCGGCGGATGGCTTCCGTCAGCGCCCCGCCTTCCTCGTATCCGACATAGCCCGGAGGTGCCCCGATCAGCCGGGCGACCGAGTGCTTCTCCATGAATTCGGACATGTCGAGCCGGACCATGGCGGTCTCGTCGTCGAACAGGAAGCGCGCGAGCGACTTGGTGAGCTCCGTCTTGCCGACGCCTGTGGGCCCGAGGAAGATGAACGAGCCGATCGGCCGGTTCGGATCCTGCAGGCCGGCACGCGCACGGCGAACCGCGCGCGACACCGCCTGCACGGCATCGCCCTGGCCGACGACGGATCGGGCCAGTTCGTCTTCCATCCGAAGCAGCTTGTCGCGTTCGCCTTCCAGCATCTTGTCGACGGGAATGCCGGTCCAGCGCGAGACAACATGCGCGATACCGTCAGGCGTGACGACTTCCTGCACCATGTTAGCAGCACCCGAACCATCCTGCGCTTCGGCCGCCACCAGCTCCTTCTCGAGCTTCGGGATGACGCCATAGGCGAGCTCGCCCGCGCGCTGGAATTCGCCCTGACGCTGGGCGATCGCCAGTTCGTTGCGCGCTTCGTCCAGCTGACGCTTGAGATCGGCGGCAAGGCCGAGCTTCTGCTTTTCCGCCTGCCAGCGGGCTGTCAGCGCATCCGCCTCTTCCTCGAGCGAGGTGAGTTCGCTTTCGAGACGGTTCAGCCGGTCGGCAGAGGCCGCATCGGTTTCCTTCTTGAGCGCCTCGCGCTCGATCTTCAACTGGATGATCCGGCGATCGAGCTCGTCGAGCTCTTCCGGCTTGGAATCCACCTGCATCCTCAGCCGCGAAGCGGCCTCGTCCATCAGGTCGATCGCCTTGTCCGGCAGGAAGCGGTCGGTGATGTAGCGGTTGGACAGCGTCGCGGCAGCCACCAGGGCGGAATCGGAAATCCGCACCTTGTGGTGCTGCTCGTATTTTTCCTTGAGGCCGCGCAGGATCGAGATCGTATCTTCGACCGTCGGCTCGTCGACCACGACCGGCTGGAAACGCCGGGCGAGTGCCGGATCCTTCTCGACATGCTTGCGGTATTCATCGAGCGTCGTTGCCCCGACACAGTGGAGTTCACCCCGGGCAAGTGCCGGCTTCAACAGGTTCGACGCGTCCATCGCGCCATCGGCCTTGCCGGCACCGACGAGGGTATGCATCTCGTCGATAAACAGGATGATGTCGCCGTTTTCGGACTGCACCTCGTTGAGAACGGCCTTCAGCCGTTCTTCGAACTCGCCGCGATACTTCGCACCGGCAATCAGCGCGCCCATGTCGAGCGCCATCAGCTTCTTGTCCTTCAGGCTTTCCGGCACGTCGCCATTGATGATGCGCAGCGCAAGGCCCTCGGCGATCGCCGTCTTGCCGACGCCGGGTTCACCGATCAGCACGGGATTGTTCTTCGTCCGGCGCGACAGCACCTGGATGGTGCGACGGATTTCGTCGTCGCGACCGATCACCGGGTCGAGCCGTCCCTCGCGCGCTTCCTCGGTCAGGTCGCGGGCATACTTCTTCAGGGCATCGAAACCGGCTTCGGCATTGGCGCCATCGGCCGTCCGGCCCTTACGGATGTCGTTGATCACCTGGTTGAGCGCGCTTGCGGTCACGCCGCCCTTTTTAAGCGAGGCGGATGTCGAAGCCGAGCTCTCGATGGCGAGTGCCAACAGAAGGCGCTCGACGGTGACGAAGCTGTCGCCCGCCTTTTTCGCAGCATCCTCGGCGGTCGAAAACACCTTGGCCAGCGGCTGCGCGAGATAAACCTGCCCATTGCCGCCGGAAACCTTCGGCAGCTTGGCAAGCGCCGCATCATTGGCGATGCGCACGGCCTTGGCGTCACCGCCGGCGCGGCTGATCAGCGACGAGGCCATGCCCTGATCGTCATCCAGCAGCACCTTCAGGACATGTTCGGGCGTGAATTGCTGATGCCCTTCCGAGAGGGCATGCGTCTGTGCGGATTCCAGAAAGCCGCGCACGCGTTCGGAATATTTCTCGATGTTCATCGTCACTCTCCGTTTCCCCGCCCTGCCCGCAATCGGCACAGGTCGGTTGGTGTGGATGAGGCCCCCGGAAGCGGCGGACCCCGGAGCGGAAACCGCTCCCTCGACCGAGATATGGGAGCGGGATTTTGCCCTTTAAAGAGGCAGATAAACGAAAAACTCCGGGTTTGACCCCGGAGTTTTGCAATCGTCAAATCGAGCCGGAAAAGCTCATTCGGAGGCAGCCTCGGCGAGAGCCGGGGCTTCGCCGCCTTCGCTGTTTCCACCGTCTGCACCGGCTTCGCCACCGTCTTCACCACCAGCGGCACGGCGCGGCTGGCGACGGGGACGGTTGCCCGCATTGCGACGACGCGGCTGACGCTCGCCACCGGCTTCGGCCGCACTTTCTGCGGCAGCGACCGCGGCCTCAGCCGGCATCTCTTCGATGACAGGCTGCGGACCGGTTCCGGCAATCTCAGGCTGGGGCTGCGGCTCGGGCTGCCGCTGACGGCGCTCGTGCTGCTGCGGGCGATTGTGCTGCTGCGGCTGCTGCTGCTGCGGCGCCTGCTGATTGCCCCGATCGTTCTGACCGGAATTATCGTCCGAGCCGTCGAAGTCTTCGCCGTCCCGCTCGTTGTAATCCTGGCGGTCGTCACCGTTATCGCGATCGTCACGCTGGAAGCGTTCCTGCATCTGCGCCTGGGCGGCCGCGATGATCCGGTTGTAGTGTTCGGCATGCTGCAGATAGTTTTCTGCCATGACGCGGTCGCCGGCGCTCTGGGCGTCGCGGGCGAGTGCGGAGTATTTTTCAGCAATATGCTGGGCGGTGCCGCGGATCTTTACGTCAGGGCCGGAGCTGTCATAGGTCCGGGTTAGCGGGTTCTGGCCCTTGCGGTTGAAATTGTTTCCACCGCCGCCGCCACCACCGCCGCCATTGTTGTTACGCCCCCGACCACGCTTATTCTGCTGTCCTGGCCTCATAGATGCTTCACCTGAATGTCTTTGTTGTGCTGATAAAGGGCAATGTCATTGGCTCTGGTTGAACCGGACCAAGTCTCCACGCGCCGCCGACAGACCGCGCTCTCGCCTTGCTCGCCGCTGGTGAAAGTCGAGTTTACTGAGTTACGCATCGGTCCTGTCGTGCTTCGCGGAGTTCGATAGCGAACCTTTTTCGAAGCCGGCCCAGTCGCGAACGAATCTTCGTTCTTTCCCCGCCGCCCGTTGCGTGCCCGCAAACTATTACGCTTCATCCGGAAAACCAAGCCTTTTTCTATGTTTCCCGTAATTATCCTTAGCAGGCGCAGCAAACGGGCTAATAAAGCTTGGGCGCAAACACCAGAACGCGATCGTTCCCGCCATAGTCACGACGCTCTTCCAGAAGAGAAAAGCCAGCCACGTCAAAGATTTGCGTCACATCAACCCGCTGATCGAAGCCGATTTCCAGGCCGATTATGCCGTGATCCCGCAGATGGCTGCGGGCGCTTGCGGCGATCGCTCGATAAGCATCAAGCCCGTCCAGACCACCGTCGAGTGCTGCCATCGGGTCAAATCGGACAACCTCGGGCTCCAGAGCCGTCACGACATCGCTGCGGATATAGGGCGGGTTGGAGACAATGATGTCGAAGATCTCCGGCGTATGGTCGAACCAGGGGCCGGGACGGGTCCTGAAACGCTCCGCAAGCCCGTTTCGCGCCGCATTGAGCCCGGCGGTCGCCAGGGCATCCTCGGAAATGTCGATCCCGATGGCTTCGGCCTCTGGACACTCATGCAGCAAGGCCAGGGCAATGGCGCCGGTTCCCGTTCCGAGATCCGCGATTTCAGGCTTCAGAACTGCCGCGACCATGCGCTGCAGATGGGGCAGGATCGCGTCGACAAGGATTTCGGTGTCCGCCCGGGGTTCCAGCGTCCCGGCGGACAGCGCAAGATCGAGGCCGTAAAAGTCGCGCTGTCCAAGGATACGGTGAACGGGTTCGCGCCCCAGCCGTCGGACGATCGCTGCCTCGACCCTCGCAACTGTGTCGGGCGAAAGCGGCTTTTCGCCATCGAGCAGAAGAACCGTCGGGCTCAGATCCAGAAGACCGCAGACCAGCACCCGCGCATCTGTCGCCGGATCGGCCAGTCCCGCCGTTTCGAAGCGACGCCTTGCATCGGCGATCAAAGACTTCGCCGATGGCGCGACCCCACTCACTGCGCCTCGCCGAGCTGGGCGAGCTGACCCGCCTGGTAATCGGCGATCAGCGCGTCGAGCATTTCGTCGAGATCGCCTTCGATCATCCGGTCGAGCTTGTAGAGTGTCAGGTTGATGCGGTGATCGGTCACCCGACCCTGCGGAAAGTTATAGGTACGGATCCGCTCGGAGCGGTCGCCCGAGCCGACCTGGCTCTTGCGGTTCGCCGACCGTTCGCTGTCGAGTTTCTGCCGCTCGATGTCGTAGAGCCTGGAACGCAGCACCTGCATGGCCTTGGCGCGGTTCTGGTGCTGTGACTTCTCCGAGGACGTCACGATCAAACCGGTCGGCAGGTGGGTGATGCGCACGGCAGAGTCGGTCGTATTGACGTGCTGTCCGCCGGCCCCCGATGCGCGCATCGTATCGATGCGGATATCCTCGGGCCGGATTTCGATATCGATGTCTTCGGCCTCCGGAAGAACCGCGACGGTGGCCGCCGATGTGTGAATACGTCCGCTGGCTTCCGTTTCGGGCACGCGCTGCACCCGATGCACGCCGGACTCGAACTTCAGCTTGGAAAACACGCCCCGACCGCTGATCGTCGCGATGATTTCCTTGTAGCCGCCCGCTTCC
>JAIXSF010000001.1 GCA_027484835.1 Rhizobiaceae bacterium
AACAATGCCGGCGCCCTCGATGCCCGCCTGATCGTCATCCTCAACGACAACGACATGTCGATTGCACCGCCGACGGGCGCGATGAGCGCCTATCTCGCGCGCCTCGCCTCCGGCCGCAGCTACATGGGCTTCCGCGAGTTCGGCAAGAAACTGACCGCCTATCTCGGCAAGACTGTCGACCGCGCGATCACCCGCGCCGTCGAGCATGCCCGTGGTTATGTCACCGGCGGTACGATGTTCGAAGAACTCGGTTTCTACCATATCGGCCCGATCGACGGTCATTCCTTCGATCACCTGCTGCCGGTCCTGCGCAATGTCCGCGACAATGCCAAGGGCCCGGTGCTGATCCATGTCGTCACCCAGAAGGGCAAGGGTTATGCCCCCGCAGAAGCCGCGGCCGACAAGTATCACGGCGTCAACAAGTTCGATGTCATCACCGGCACCCAGGCCAAGGCCAAGCCCAATGCGCCGGCCTACACCGCCGTCTTTGCCGATGCGCTGGTTGAAGAAGCCCGCCACGACGACAAGATCGTCGGCATCACTGCTGCCATGCCGTCTGGCACCGGCCTCGACAAGCTGCAGTCTCTCTTTCCCGAGCGCACCTTCGATGTCGGCATCGCCGAACAGCATGCGGTGACCTTTGCAGCCGGCCTTGCAGCCGAAGGCTTCAAGCCCTTTTGCGCGCTCTATTCGACCTTCCTGCAGCGCGGCTACGACCAGGTCGTCCACGATGTCGGCATCCAGGGTCTGCCTGTGCGCTTCCCGATCGACCGTGCCGGTTTCGTCGGCGCCGACGGCCCGACCCATGCCGGCTCCTTCGACACCGGCTTCCTTGCCGCACTGCCAGGCTTCGTGGTGATGGCCGCGGCCGACGAAGCGGAACTGAAGCACATGGTCCGCACGGCCGCTGCCTATGACGAGGGCCCGATATCCTTCCGTTACCCACGTGGCGAAGGTGTGGGCGTTCCCATGCCGGAGCGCGGTGAGATCCTGGAGATCGGCCGCGGCCGCATCGTCAAACAGGGCTCCAAGGTCGCACTCCTCTCCTTCGGCACGCGTCTCGCCGACTGTCTGCTGGCCGCCGAAGATCTGGACGCCGCAGGCCTCTCGACCACCGTCGCCGACGCCCGTTTCGCCAAGCCTCTCGACCACGACCTGATCCGCCAGCTCGCCCGCCACCATCAGGTGGTGGTGACCGTTGAAGAAGGCGCCGTCGGCGGTTTCGGCAGTCATGTCATGCATTTCCTCGTCAATGAGGGCCTGCTCGACAACGGCCTGAAGGTCCGCTCGCTGGTGTTGCCCGATGTCTGGATGGACCAGGCCAAGCCGGAAACCATGTATGCCAAGGCAGGACTGGATGCGGCGGGTATTCTGAAGACGGTGTTTGCTGCGCTTGGGCAGGACGCGCCGGGTGTGATTGCTGCGGGCGAGTGACCACCCATGCAGGATCGCTCCGTCGAACTTTCGATCACCGCAGCCGACCACACGCGCGCGGTGCAGATCCATGTCATCCAGCAATACTGGAGGCGGCGCGCTGTAGTTACTGGTATCATAGGGTTGTTGCTGGCCGCGATTGTTCTCGGAAAGGCGTTCTTGGGCCCGCGGGATTATTACTGGCTCGTACGAGTGGTCTTTACGATGGTCGCGGTCTTCGTCACGATGCCGTTGCTGCTCATCTACGTGTTCGTTCCCTGGAATGCCCGGCGCACATACCGGCAGCAGAAAAGCATGCACAGACCTGTTCGGATCGAGTGGTCTAAGGAAGGCTTCGCCACTTTTCGGGACGATGGCCGCTGGACAACGCCGTGGTCGGACTTCCTGCGGACGGTGATGCACAAGGACATGATCCTTCTCTATGTCGCCCCCAATCTGTTCCACATGATCCCGACCCGTTTCTTGTCGTCTGAGCATGTCGTGGATCTCAAGCGATATGCCGCCGTCATAGATCAGGTCCGTCGCTAGGCCTGAATAATTTTGAGCGTGCCCGCCTCTCTGGACTTCCCCCGATCCCACCGCTAGACCGAGCCTTCGATCAGCGGGCCCTCAAAAGGGTCTCGGAGGCCCCATGCACACCGCAGGCACCACGGAAATCGCATCTGATGTCGCGCCCGATTGGGCGGCGATAGCGGTTGTCATCCTGGGCGTCACAGCGTTTGCCGTGGGGCAGGGGCTCACCTATCCGCTGATCTCGTTGATCCTCGAAAGCCGGGGCGTCTCCTCCAGCATCGCGGGCCTGAACGCCTCGGTCTTTGCGCTGGGTCTTGCCTCGTCGACATTGATGATCGGCAAGCTCACGCAGGTGATGCGTGGTGACAGGTTGATCGTCGCCTCGCTGCTCGGCGTCTCCGCCTGTCTTGCCACCTTCTCGGCCTTCGATGCGCTCTGGGTATGGTTCGTTGCGCGCTTCCTGCTCGGCTTCTGCACCAGCATCATCTACACCGTGTCCGAAGCCTGGCTGAACACCGCCTGTCCGGATCGCCTGCGCGGCCGGGTCTCCGGCGCCTATAGCGCGGGCATGTGTGCGGGCTTTGCCGCCGGCCCGCTTGCCATTCCGCTTGTCGGCATCGAGGACGGTTTCGCCTTTGCGCTGACGGCGGCTTATGTCGCGCTCGTCGCCTTTGCCTCGGTCATGCTGGGCCGTTATGCCAGGACCAAGCCGGAAGCCTCCGAGGCCGGCGGTCTCCTCACCTTTGTCAAAATGGCGCCGGTTTTGACGCTGATGGTCGTCGCCTTCGGCTTTTCGGATATCGCGGCGATCTCGATGATCCCGCTCTATTTCGTCGAACGCGGCTACAGCCAGAATTTCGCGGCCTTCGTCGTCACCATGGTGGCGCTGCCGACGGCGCTTGCCCAGCCCTTCGTTGGCTGGCTGCTCGACCGGCTCTCGCGCCCGGCGATCGCCGTCTCCGGCTCGTTGATCGCGGCTGTCGCCTTCCTTGTCCTGCCCTTCATGACCTCGCAGGCAGCCCTGCTGATCACCATCTCGGTCCTCGGAGCCGCAAGCTTCTCGCTCTATACGGCGGCGCTGACCCTGCTCGGCGAACGCTTCCGTGGGGGGCTGCTGGTCTCAGGCGCCGCCGTCTTCGCGCTGGCCTACGCCATCGGCAGTGCCGCGGGCTCCGGCAGCACGGGCCTCACCATGGATCTGATCTCGGTCGATGCCGGGCCAGTCTTCGTCGGCCTGCTGATGCTGGGCTTGACCGGCTTCTTTGCCCTGAACCTGATGCGCGTCCGCGCCGCGAAGCGCTGATCCATGCTGGAAGCCTCGCCGCCCGACATCTTCGATTGCCAGACCTGCGGTGCCTGCTGCGCCTATTCCGCCGACTGGCCGCGCTTCTCCATGGAAAGCGACGAGGAAATCGCCGCGATCCCCGAAGCGATGATCGCCAAGGACGAAAGCGGCATGAAGTTCGAGAACGGGCGCTGCGCCGCGCTCACAGGCGAAGTCGGCAAACATGTCGGCTGCGCGGTCTATTCCGTGCGCCCGCATGTCTGCCGCACCTGCATGCCCGGCGATGAGGAATGCAAGATCGCCCGCGCCGAGTTCGGCTTTCCGATCGATGGCCTGCCGGAGCCTGATGTCTTCGGGGCCTGACCTCATCAGGGCATGCTGATCGTCACCTGGTCGGCCGGCAGTTCCCCGCCGATCTCCGCAGCCTGGCTCTTCTTGTCGTAGACGCAGATCGAGCTCACGATCGCATCGGCGCCAACCGCCTTGCCGGTCAGGATCGCCACGCCATAGCTCTCGGTGCCGAAAGGATCGACCACCACTTTCGGCTGCTCGATCCGCCCTTCGGCGAGCGCAGTGCATTTGGCCGCAACATCCTTCGCGAATTCGTCCCAGGCCTCGCTCGAGGAGGCGAGCACGGTCGAAGACAGCGGAATGAGGACGAGTGCTGTCGCAATGAGAAGCGTCGGGGAACGGAACATGGGGGACCTCGGTTGGGGACGATGAGAACGTGAACCTCGGCCGGAACGCTGCACCGTGCAAGTCCAAAAACGGAAGAGATTTCTTTCTCTTGGAAGCCGGAATTTGGAAGGGCAAAGGTTGCCTGAGCGTTGTTCCGCACCTATGTTCCCGTCACCTGCCAAACCGCAATCCATTTGCCAAAAGGAGATCTCACCATGGCCTTCGAATTGCCCGCCCTCCCGTATGCCTACGATTCGCTCGCACCGTTCATGTCGGCCGAAACCCTCGAGTTTCACCACGACAAGCACCATCAGGCCTATGTGACCAACGGCAACAACCTTCTGAAGGATTCGGGCCTGGAAGGCCTGTCGCTGGAAGAGATCGTCAAGCAGTCCTACGGCAAGAATGCCGGCCTCTTCAACAATGCCGGCCAGCACTACAACCACATCCACTTCTGGAACTGGATGAAGAAGGACGGCGGCGGCAACAAGCTGCCCGGCAAGCTTCAGGCTGCCATCGACAGCGATCTCGGCGGCTATGACAAGTTCAAGGCCGATTTCGTTGCAGCCGGCACCACCCAGTTCGGCTCCGGCTGGGCCTGGCTCTCCGTCAAGGACGGCAAGCTCGAAATCTCCAAGACCCCGAACGGCGAAAGCCCGCTGATCCACGGCGCATCCCCGATCCTCGGCGTCGATGTCTGGGAACACTCCTATTACATCGACTACCGCAACGCCCGTCCGAAGTACCTCGAAGCCTTCGTCGACAGCCTGATCAACTGGGATTACGTGCTCGAAATGTACGAAGGCGCGACCAAGTAAGCGCTTCCCTGCTTCAGAGTCCGAAACGCCCGGTGCCTTGCATCGGGCGTTTTCGTTTGTGCACTGCGGTTGTTCCGAAACGAGGAATTGGAACCATAATCCGTCGATGACGTTACTTCGGCAACACCTCACAAACGAAAAGGAGCCGACCCATGGCCACATCAAACCTGCAGGCAGAATTGCGCGAGCTGCGTGAACAGATGACCGACCTGAAGGAAGCCATCAGCCGCCAGGCCGGTCGTGCCGGCTACGATGCCCGTCACCGCGCATCGGAAGCCCTTCATGGCGCAGCGCGCACCGCAGGCGTGGTCGCAGACTACGCACGCGATGGTGCCGACAGCGTGGCCGGGGTGGTTAGGCGTCACCCGACCGCAACCTCGACGGCTCTCATCACCCTCGGCATCATCGGTGGCGTGATCGGCTATCTCGTTGCCACCTCCACCCCGAACCAGCGCGACAATCGCTGGCACTGGAACTGAGGCGCACATGAGCCGCGTGACCTATCACGTTGTGGCCCATGACGAAGGCTTTGCCTACCGTCTGGGCAACGTCTACTCGGAGCCCTTTCCGACCCACGAGGAGGCGCTCGCAGCCGCCCGTCACGCAGCAGGCGCTCAGCAACTTGCCGATGGCGACGCCGAAATCAGCTGGCAGGACGCCGATGGCGAGTGGCATCACGAACATGCGGACGGTGCGGACCGCCCCATGACGGACGTCGTCGACGATGTCGAGGACGACCGGTAGCCTGACTGTTTCGAGTCCAGGCAAACGGGAAAGCCCGTGGCGTGAGCCACGGGCTTTCTTGGTTTCGGCAGGTTTTCGGATTATTTCAGGCCGCGCTTCGGTAGGCTCGCGCATCCATCGGAAGTTTGAAACGCTGGATCATCTGGTTGAGCGACACGGCTTCGATCGCCAGCTTGTTGGCCTCGGCGCTCGACTGCTCGGAGACCTGGGCATTCTGCTGGGTGACGATGTCGAGCGTATCGACGGCCCCGCCAATATCGCGCAGATTGCTGGCTTGGTCCCGGGTGAAGTCCGCAATCGCATCCATGTGCTCGTTCATCTTCTGGATCAGCCCGCCGATCTCCAGCAGCGTCTCGCCGGTACCATGTACGAGCTTCACACCGTTCTCGACCTGTGAGGTGGAGTTCTGGATCAGCGCCTTGATTTCCTTCGCGGCATTTGCCGAGCGCTGCGCCAGTTCACGCACTTCCTGGGCAACCACGGCAAAGCCCTTGCCGGCTTCACCGGCGCGTGCGGCCTCGACACCGGCATTGAGCGCCAGAAGGTTGGTCTGGAAGGCGATCTCGTCGATCACGCCGATGATGTTGGAGATCTGCTGCGCACTCTCCTCGATGCGGTGCATGGCGCTCTCCGCTTCGGTCACGACCTTGCCGGAGTTGAGAGCGCTGTCATTGGCGCGCTTGGCAACGGATTGCGCCTCGGCGACACGATTGTTGGCAGCGGCGACCGTCGTGTTGATCTCCTTGAGGGAGGCGGCCGTTTGTTCGAGTGATGCCGCCTGACTTTCGGTACGGCGGGCGAGTTCCCGCGCACCCTCGGCAATGGTCGCGCTACCACCGTCGATGGTCCCGGCCGTCTGACGGATGGTCTCCATCGTCGCGGCGAGCTCCCTGATCGACGAGTTGAAATCATGGCGCAGAACGTCGAAGTTCTCGGCGAACGGCTGCTCGATCTGGAAGGCGAGATCGCCGGACGCCAGACGCTTCAGGCCGCCGGCAAGGCCCGCCGTCGCAACGCGAAGGCGTTCGGCTGCTTCTTCTTCCGCGCGCCGCTCGACCGCGATCCGATGCGCCTCGGCCTTCAGGCGGGCTTCGCCGGCTTCGGTCTCCAGAGCCTTGTTGCGGCGAAGGTTGTCGCGAAAGACTTCGAGCGCACGCGCCATGATGCCGAGCTCGTCGCGCCGATCGCTGTTGCCGATCTGGACGTCGAGGTTCCCACCGGCGAGCTTTTCCGTCGCCTGGGTCAGAGTACGAAGAGGATTGATCGCGGTGATGCGCAGCATGGCGATGACCAGCACGATCATCAGGCCGATCGCGCCGGCCCCCATCCAGACGCGGGTCCAGACATTGGCGCGCCATGCAGCAAGCTCGGGCGCGAGATCCACCTGCGCGCTGTAGACGCCAATCACCTCGCCCGGCTGGATGTTCATTTCTGCCGTATGACAGGCGGCGCACTTCTCGTCCGAGGCTCTGCCCTGTCCGAGCACGACAGGCCGTGTCATGCGGAATGTCTCGCCTTCAAGGCTGTTCAGCTTCTGGAGCTTGTCGATCGTCTGCTGGTCGAGCGTGTCACGAGGGCTCTCGAACTCGGTTTCGCCTTGCGCCTTCTGGAAGTCGATGACCTTCGGGCCCATCACCAGCCAGATCTTCACGCTACCGCCGGAGTTCGAGAACTGCTCCATCGTGCCGTCGAGCGTTTCGATGGCCGGATCGTCCTCGCCGACCGCCTTGCGGTTCAGCATGGCCTGCGTATGCACGGATTCGAGCATGTCGAGCGCGGCGTCACCACGTTTGGCCGCCTTGTCGGTAAGGCTCAGCCGCTCGGCAGAAATTTCATAGGCTGCGGTGCTCGCCTGAATGGCGGCAACCGCGATCCCGATCCCGAGCACCATCTGCACCGAGAGCGGTATTTTCTTCAACGATTTTAGCATGTTTATCCCATCCCCACGGCCGCTGGCACGGCCCCGTCAATTCTCGGAAGGATGGCGAGCAATCGTTAATTCTTTGGACAGATCTATTAGATTTGAGGGGATTTTTTTAATAGCCCGTTGATCATATTGCTGGCCGGGCGGTCGGTCGGGCTCTCTCGCCCGACCATTGCGCTCCAGACAGTGCCAGAAACGCCCCTCTATTGCTGGTCCTGCATCCACACCTTGTTGGTGACAATCAGCAGGATGTTGAGGTCGTCCATCGGGTAGTAGTCCTTGGCGCGCATCTCGAATGTGGTGGGACCGGTCTTCTTGACGTTTTCGCCGCAGAAGCTGACGAGCGATTCCGCGTGGAGTTTGTCGACCGTGAGGTGGAAGTCACCGATCGGGCCATACCAGTTGTTGCCGGTGGTCAGGATGTAGGAGAGCCACTGCTCGAAGTAAAACACCTCCGGATCCTTGTTCTTGCTCTCGAGTTTCGTGGTTGCATCGACGAAGGCCTGATCGACGCAATAGCGCTTCTGATAGTCGGGATAGGCCTCCGACGGCTTGCCATCGAACGCGAAGACAATACCGGAGCTGCCGCCGACGCTCGGCTTGTAACGGTGCTCGACCTCAACATCCGCGTTGGCGGGGAAAGTCGTTTCCCACCAGAAAATGGATTCGAGTTCCCAGACAGGCACATATTCCGTGACCGGCTGCCCATTGTTGTTCGCCCCGCCGTTGAGATCGTAGATCAGGCCCTTGGCGAGCCAGTCCTTGGCAACCTCGGGGTACAGCGACTTCAACGCTTCCGTCGTCTCCTTGGCAAGCGGTTGCAGGGGAACTCCCTGAGCTTCAACCTCTGCCGTCATGTCGATGCCGCGCACCAGCACCCGCTGTTGCAGGTTGGCCTCGATCTCTTGGCCATCCTGGACGACCGAGAAGTCCATGAAGTTGTCGCTCTGCTCGTCAGGAACCGCCGACATGATCTCGACCGGCCCGCCGATCTTCGGCATCGGGAAGGCGACGATTGTCTTGACCGGTTTGTCGGTGGTGTTGCGGTAGAGATATTTCACCTCGACCTTTTCCGGCGAGATGTAGAGGTCCTCTTTGGCCATGGTGATCTCTTCGCTGCGCGTGAAGATCAGCCCGCCGGCCCCCAGTGTAGCCATGGAATCGTTTGCCAGCGCCGAAGTGGCGGCGAGCGCCTGAAAAGCGCAGGCGAAGAGCAGTTTCGTCATCGATGTCGTCACGGTTCAATATCCCCAGGAACCCAAAACAGAAAATGCCACCTTAGCGGTGGCATTTTGATTCTTGAACGACGGTTTCTGGGTGTTATGCGCGGGCCGGAAGCAGCGGATAGCCGACCAGTACCGCACGGGCCGCAAGCGTCGCGATCGCAGCCTTCACCAGATCGCCCGGAATGAAAGCGAGCGAACCCGTGAGAACGGCGGAGAAAGGTGTGCCGGCGACGAGCGACAGCCACGGCATGCCGCAGAGATAGACGACGCCGATGCCGCCGACGATCGAGGCGATGAAAAAGCCGGTCATCTGCTTCGCCGCCGACTGACCTTCGCGCACGAGCTTTTCGGCGAGGAAGCCGGTGACGAAGGCACCGATGATCCAGCCGAAGATATAGCCGCCGGTCGGACCCATCAGCACGTTGAGGCCACCGCGACCTCCGGAGAGAACGGGCAGGCCGACGGCAACGAGCACGACGAGCAGCGCATAGGCGGCCGCGCCCCGTTTCGCACCGATGATACAGCCGGCCAGCATGACGCCCATAGACTGGGCGGTGATCGGCACGGGCAGCAGCGGGATCGGCACGGGCGGAATGAAGCCGAGCACGATGATGATGGCGGTGAAGAGGGCGGAAAGGACGATGTCTCTGGTGGTCATGCAAGGGTCCCCAATAGGTCTTGAGGGTTTTAGTGACTTCGAATGCCCCGCGCGTCAATCGCTTCGGCGATCCTGTCCGCATCCTTCAACGTCGAAATGATCAGCGGACCCAGCATCCGTGACAGCTTGATCGGGATACCACGCGCCGCATGCGCTTCCTTCAGCGCCTCGTAACGCGCGGCGATCTCCGGCACGAAGCGCAACACAAGCCCCAGCGCCAGACCGAGATCTGCGGCTTTCAGGAGGCCGAGCCTCTCGAGCGGTCGGGCCAGATCGGTGATGGCCGCCATGAACGCGGCGATGGTCGTCGAGGCTGTGACGGCTGCCGCAACGAAGAGGATGGCAACCAGCCTGAGTGTTGTGACCAGTGCCTCGAGCGGCGTAAGGAGAAGAAGGTTGACGGCGGCCAGAAAGGCGATGGTGAAGAGCACGGGCCTCAGCCGCCGCAGTCCTTCGGAAACACCGATCCCGGTCGAGAGATAGAGGAGGGCGGTGAGAACAAGGGCGGCACCGAGCATGATCGGCTGGTCGATGAAATAGAGCACCAGACCGAAGGCCGTCAGCCCAAGCAGCTTCGGCTTCACCGGGATGCGATGCAGGAGGCTCGTCCCTTCCACATGCAGGCTCGTCAGCATCCGGCGATCTCCCGGTAGCGGGCAATGGCGTCCTGGCCGGCGCCATCGAAGGCAAGTGCGCCGTCATGGAACACCAGCACGCGGCCGAAATCCGCGACAAGCTCGAGGTCGTGGCTGATGACGATGGCCTGCTCGGCAAGCCCGTCGATCGCCGCCTTCACCCGGGCGCGGTTCTTCAGATCAAGCTGGTTGGTCGGCTCGTCGAAGATGACGACTTGGGGCCGGTTGACGCAGACCGCAGCCAGCGCCGCAAGCTGCAACTCCCCGCCGGAGAGCTCATGCGGTCGCCGTCCGGCGAGATCGCTGACGCCGAAGCGGGAGAGGGCCTCGTCCACCAGCCGCTCGACCTCGGACGCCGCCAGCCCTTGTGACTTTGGCCCAAGCGCCACATCCTCGCGGATGATGGGCAGAATGATCTGGTGTCCGGGGTTCTGGAAGATGAAGCCGGTCTTTGCCCGCGCGGCCTTCTCGTCGGCCACGGTATCCAGCCCATCGAGGACCACCTTGCCGGAGGTCGGCTTGGCAAGTCCCGCAATCAGCCGCGCAAAGCTCGTCTTGCCCGAGCCATTGAGCCCGATCACGCCGATGCGCTGCTCGGTCAGAGACAGCGTCAGTGCCTTCAGGGCCACGCGGTCGCCGTAACGCAATTCGGCCTGGTCGAAATCTATCTGCACGTCAACGAGCCCTTTCCGGTCTTCGCGCTTCTATAGACCGGGCAGGCGGGCGGAGCAAAGGGCACCGGGGATTGCCGCGGCGTCCGTGCCGGGGATGGTGAAAAGGCCGGGACCTGCCTTCAGGTCCCGGCCGATCTGTCAGCGGGATTTCTTGTAGAGCTTTTCGGCAATCTCGAACATTTCCTCTGGCGAATAGTCCGGTGTGAAGGCCGAGGGCACGCCGACGAACTGGTGGATCTTGCCACCCTCCGGCATGCCGTCGATCACTTCCAGCTCGCCCGGTGGGTCGTCCGGCAGCGCCACTTCGCCATTGCCCCAGATGCCCGACATTTCCTTGTAGTCGTTCGGGCTGAAGGTATAGAGGCGGCGATGCGAGCCCTCGTCGAGGTATTTCTGGCATTCCGGGATCTTGTCGAGTGGAATGTTCGGGGTCGGCAGGAATTTCTTCACGTCGACACCGGTTATCTTTTCAAGCGCCAGCGCATAGGCATGCGCATGCACCGATCCGCGCACCAGCAGATAGCCGCAGACTTCCCGGCCCGTCGGATCGGTCAGCGTTTCATAGACCCGGAGCTTGTGCAAACGTGCGCCGCATTCCAGGTGGAAGTTGTGCAGAAGGTCCACCACGACATTCCCGGTCGTCGTGATGAAGTCGTTGTTCCACGAAACGCCGTTGCTGTTGACCGGCATCGCGCCGCCGCCGCCGGAGAGAAAGGCGGCCGCAAGCCGGATATCCTTCATGTCCTCGAACGGGGCATCGGAGATGTCGCCGCCGTCTTCCGCATCACCGTCGGGAATGTCGGGCCCGTTGTTGAGCATCACGACGCCATTGCTTACCAGCTCGACATGGCCGAGTTCCTCGGCCGTGATGCTGGCGACGAGTGAGTAGAAGGGCCGGAGCTTCTCCTTGCTGCGAAAATTGAAGCTCTGAAACATGTAGTTTCCGAGCGTCGACATCTCGCCATACTTGCCGCCGAGCAATTCCTGCAGGGCGGCCGCGGCGTTCGGGTCTGCACGTTTGGGCGCTGGCAGGTTGGCCTGCAGCTTATCGACTCGCATGAACATGGTCATGTCCTTTGGTTGGAGGCATGGACACAACCAGCGGCTGGGGTGCTTGTTCCTGCAATAACCAAAGGGCGTGACTCATCGCGACGTGAGAGACCGCTAATCTGTGCGGGATGATCAATCGGCGATTGAACAAACCACGAACATATCCTAGCCTCGTCTTATGGCGATTCCTGTTCCCAACGCCTTGGCGCGCAAGATATTTCTCGAACGGCAGGGCCTGTCCCGCTCGCCGACAAAGGCGCTTGGGCGTGAGGATCTTTACGACCTGATCCATGATCTCGGCTTCGTTCAGGTCGACAGCATCCAGTGGGTCGAGCGCGCCCACCACCAGATTCTCTTTTCCCGCAATCAGACCTACAAGCCGAGGGACCTCCAGCATCTTATCGAAAAGGACCGCTCGCTTTTCGAGCACTGGACCCATGACGCCTCGATCATCCCCTCTGCCTTCTTTCCCTATTGGAAACACCGCTTCGTGCGCCGCGAGGCGCGAATCCGCGAGGACTGGGCCAGGTGGCAGGGGCAGGGTTTCGATCAGGCCTTCGAGGAAACCTATGCCCGCATCCGCGATCATGGTCCAGTCATGGCCCGCGATGTGAAGAGCGAGGATCACGTCTCCGGCGGCTGGTGGAACTGGCACCCTTCGAAGACGGCGCTCGAATTCCTCTGGCACACCGGCAAGCTGGCGATTGCCCGGCGCGAAGGCTTTCAGAAGGTCTATGACCTCGCCGAGCGCGTGATCCCTGCGGAACATCACGACGCCGAAGTCGCGCACGAAGTCTTCGTCGACTGGGCCTGTCGCGCAGCGCTGACCCGCCTCGGCTTTGCCACGTCAGGCGAGATCGCCGCCTTCTTCAAGATCATCACGCCGGAAGAGGCCAAGACCTGGCTGACCGAGCACCGCGACGAATTGCAGGAGGTCGCGCTGGAAACCGTCGACGGCAAGCCGCGCAGTTCCTTCGCTTTTGCCGATCAGGTGGCGACACTCCTCGATGCACCCGAGCCACCCGCCCGGATCCGCGTGCTTTCGCCCTTCGATCCCCTGATCCGCGACCGCAATCGCACCGAACGCCTCTTCGGCTTCTTCTATCGCATCGAGGTCTTCGTGCCCGAGCCGAAGCGGCAATACGGCTACTATGTCTTCCCTTTGCTGGAAGGCGATCGCCTGATCGGCCGCATCGACATGAAGGCCGAGCGCAGGGAGGGCCTGCTTGACGTCCGCCGCCTCTGGCTTGAACCGGGCATCAAACCGAGCGCCGGGCGCCTGGAAAAGCTTGATGCCGAACTGCAGCGCGTCGCCCGCTTCACCGGCATGGACGCCGTCCGCCTCCAGCCGGGCTGGCTTGCCTGATCACCGCAAACATCAATCAGAAAGACTGAAGACGTGACTGACAACAGCGCCTACCGCATCGAGCACCGAGTGCCTGCCATCGACGACTACCTGCGCCTGCGCCTCGAATCGGGTCTGACGCCCTTTTCCCGGGAAGCCGCGGAGAAGGGCTTGCCCAATTCGATCTTTGGCGTCAGCCTGATGCTGGGCGAAGAAACCGTCGGCATGGGTCGCATCATCGGCGATGGCGGTTGCTTCTTCCAGGTCACCGACATCGCCATCCTGCCGGCCCATCAGGGCAGGGGGCTCGCCAAGTGGATCATGGCGGCGCTTTCCGAATTCATCGCTACCCTGCCGAAGTCGGCCTATGTCAGCCTGATCGCCGACGTGCCGGCCAACCGCCTCTACACACAATATGGCTTCGACGAAACCGCACCCCGCTCGGTCGGCATGGCGCGACGGGTCGTCTGAAAACGTTCAGGCGCTGCGCACGGCACCGGCGAGCGCCCGTTCCTTCAGGTCCTGGAACTTTCGCGACACCGAGGCCAGTTTCGCATCCCAGGCGGGGTCGGGCTGCTGGCCTTCGATC
>JAIXSF010000163.1 GCA_027484835.1 Rhizobiaceae bacterium
GTCAACGGCCTCCTTGGGCGTGTCCTTCGGGGCAAAGAGGGCGTTCCAGGTGTATGCCTCGTAGCCGGGAAGGCCTGCTTCCGCCATGGTCGGGATATCCGGGAAAGACGGTGCCCGTTCGGCGGTTGTCACCGCCAGCGCCTTCAGCGTGCCCGCCTTGATGTGGGCCGAGGATGAAGGGAGGTTGTCGAACATGATCGACACCTGGTTGCCGAGAAGATCGTTGAGTGCCGGGCCGGATCCCTTGTACGGAATGTGCTCCATGGTGACGCCTGCCATGGATTTGAAGAGCTCGCCGGAGAGATGCAGCGGCGTGCCGTTGCCCGATGAGGCATAGCTCCACTTGTCCGGCTCCGCCTTCAGGAGGGCCAGAAGCTCTTCCACCGAGTTGGCCGGAAGCTCCGGATTGACGACGAGAACGTTGGGCACCAGCACCAGCAGCGAGACGGGAGCGAAGTCGGCTTCTGCGTCGTACGGCTTGTTTTTCAGGATCAGCGGGTTGAGCGCGTGGGTGGCAACCGTGCCCATGAGGATCGTGTAGCCGTCCGGCTCTGCGCGGGCGACATTGCCGGCGCCCAGGCTACCGCCTGCTCCGGCGACGTTTTGCACGATGACCTGCTGACCGAGATCCTCGGACATCTTCTCGGCAATCACGCGGGCGACGACATCGGTCGAGCCGCCAGCGGCGAACGGCACGACGAGTGTGACCGGGCGCTCGGGAAATGCTGCGTATGCCTGGGCGGTTGCCATAAGTCCGGCAATCAGGCTGCCGGCAAAAAGGGATTTATAGAACGACATGAGTACTCCTCCATCCAATGTCTGGTTTCGCCGGGCTGCTCCTCCAGCACCGGCGACGACCGGGAGTGTGGCAGGCGCAGGCAAGCGTTCAACCGCAGGCCGCAAAGCGGCCCCTCACTTGGATGGAAGAGGAGCGAATGTGGGTGGAAGTCCACCCATTCATGGCTGGAAAGTGTGTGGACTTTCACCCATTGGCGGATGGTGCGTTATTGTGCGGCGGCCGTGAAGTCGCGGCCGCCCGTCTCGAACTGCAGGCGTGCGAGCTTGGCATAGAGACCGCCCTGCTGGATGAGGCTCTGATGTGTGCCTTCCTCAACGATCCGGCCATCATCAAGCACCAGGATCCGGTCAGCCTTCAGGACGGTTGCCAGGCGATGGGCGATAACGATGGTGGTGCGGTCGCGCATCAGTCCGTCGAGCGCCTTCTGGACTAGGGTCTCGCTTTCCGCATCGAGAGCCGATGTGGCTTCGTCGAGCAGAAGCAGCGGGGCGTCGCGCAAGAGGGCGCGGGCAATTGCGATGCGCTGGCGCTGACCGCCCGAGAGCGTGACGCCACGCTCGCCGACAATCGTATCGAAGCCGTTTTCGAGGCGCCCGATGAATTCGCTCGCCTGGGCGGCCTCGGCTGCGGCCTCGACCATGGTGCGGCAGGCGTTTGGCGTGCCGAATGCGATGTTGTCATGGATCGACGAGGCAAAGATGGTGGTGTCCTGCGGAACGATCGCGATCCGGGCTCGAACCGCCTGCGGATCGGCCTCGCGGATGTCGACGCCATCGAGGCGAATCGTTCCGGATTGGGGATCGTAGAAGCGCAGGATCAAGGAGAAGATGGTGCTCTTGCCGGCGCCCGAGGGGCCGACGATCGCAACCGTCTCGCCGTGGGCGACGCTGAAGCCGAGCCCGTTCAGGGCGGACTTGGTCTTCGCCGAGGGATAGGAGAAGTGGACGTTGTCAAATGTAACACTGCCCTGGGCGGGTTCCGGCAGTGCTTTTGGAACGGCCGGGGCTGCGATGGCCGGATGTTCGGCAAGCAGCTCATGCAGACGTTCGGCGGCGCCAGCGGCCTGCGAGAGTTCACCCCAGACTTCCGAGAGCGTGCCGAGCGAACCGGCGGCGATCAGCGAATAGAGCAGGAACTGGCCGAGAGTGCCGCCGCTCATCGTGCCTGCCAGTACGCTCTGTGCGCCGTACCAGAGAACGCCGACAACGCTGCCGAAGACAAGCGCGATGGCAACGCCGGTCAGCAGTGCGCGCGACTGGATTGCGGAGCGGGCGGCCTCGTAGGCGCTTTCGACAGCGGTGGAATACCGTGTGCGGGCCGCATCTTCAGCGTTGAAAGCCTGGAGCGTGCGGGCAGCGCTGATCACTTCGCCTGCATAGGATGAGGCCTCGGCGAGAGTGTCCTGTGCCGCGCGCGACCGCTGGCGGACCGAGCGGCCAAAGCCGACCAGCGGGAAGACTATGACCGGAATGGCTGCGAGCACCATGATCGACAGTTTCGGGCTTGTGGCGATCATCATCGCCACGGCGCCGAGACAGAGGATGGTGTTGCGAAGCGCGAGTGACGCCGTTGCCCCGACCGCTGATTTCAGCTGAGTCGTGTCGGCCGTCAGGCGCGAGACGATCTCGCCCGACTGGTTGATGTCGAAGAAAGACGGCGAGAGCCTCGTGACATGGGAGAAGACATCGCGGCGCAGGTCTGCGACCACCCGCTCGCCGATCGTGATGACGTAGTAATAGCGAAGTGCACTGGCGACCGCGAGCACGATCGCCATGACGATCATCATGGCGAAGTATTTGTTGATGAAGGCACTGTCAGCGGCCTGGAAGCCATGGTCCAGCATGCGGCGGATGGCAATCGGCAGAGCCAGAGTCGTCGCGGCGGCAACGCAGAGAAATGTGAGCGCGCCAGCCACCAGTCCCCGGTACCTTCGGAGATAGGGCAAGAGGCTGGTCAGAGGCTTCAGAGAGCGGCGCTTCTTGTCTGTGGTATCTGCTTCCGAGGTCACTCTGTCATGCTCCTTCAGTACACAAGGGCTTTCGCGCCATGGTACTTGTTATCCCTGCGCCCTTCATGTATAGGCACGGCATCGAATTGGGAAGCCGTAGCCCAGACGGACTGCGGCTTCATCTATTGAATAGGTCCTGCCGAGGCAATTGCGGCGTATGGACCCCACGGCACAGCAGGAATAGAGCGATGAAGGCTGACATCCATCCCGACTACCACATCATCAAGGTCGTCATGACCGATGGCACCGAGTACGAAACCCGTTCGACCTGGGGTTCCGAAGGCGCCGTCATGAACCTCGAAATCGACCCGAACTCCCATCCGGCCTGGACCGGTGGTAACCAGCAGCTGCTGGACCGCGGCGGTCGCGTTTCCAAGTTCAACAAGCGTTTCGGTGGCCTCGGCCTCTGATCGTCTCGAACGATCCGCATTCTCAAAGCCCGGCCCTCGTGCCGGGTTTTTTGTTGTCGTGCGTGGGGTTCTCGCCTTGGCCGAGCTCCGACGTGCAAAGAAAAACCCGGCGCAGCGGGGCTGGCCGGGTTCGATCCTTGCAAAAGCGCGGCTTGATCAGCCTGCGTTGAAAGCGGTGCGCAGCAGGTTCAACTGAGCCTGGACGCTGTTCTCGTTGTCCGGATGGAATTCTTCATCGGACGGGCGATAGATTTCGCGGTCGAGCAGAGCGATGCGGTTCTGCAGACGGAGCGAGCGTTCGACGAGATCGCGGAAACCTTCCGGCAGATCATTCCAGCCCGGGGCAGAGCGATCGACGTTAAAGCCATCGAGGCGCACCTTGCTCTTTTCAGAGAGAACCTGGTCGCGGCTCATTTCGCCATTGTTTACGGCGCGCTGCAGCAGCAGCCAGGATGCCATCTGCATCAGACGCGTGGTCAGGCGCATCGACTCGGCGGCGTACAGTACCGAGGCCTGGCGCGGCAGAACCTTGGCGGCTGCGCGGCCGGGGCCGTCGAGGTAAGCTGCAGTTTCTTCGACCAGACCCATGCCTTCTGCATAGGTTGCCTTGAACTGACTGGATGCTGCCACACGACCGGCGAAGCTAACCGTATTCACACCGAGTTCAGACATGAATGTTTCCCTGTAAACGCATCACTGAGACTTGTAACGACAGTGCTACGAACTTGTTCCTGTCGCATTTTGTGAGGCTACGATGCTACCAATAGCCCAAATCCGCAAGGCGAAACTTAAGGA
>JAIXSF010000284.1 GCA_027484835.1 Rhizobiaceae bacterium
CATCCACGCCGGCGGTTTCATGACCACCGTCGCCGTCATTGAAGTCAATGGCGAAAAGATCCGCGTTCTGCCGAAGGACTACCAGCTCGACGTCGTTCGTGACTTCACGATGCATGTCGACTTCCTGCGCGTCTCGGCCAACAGCCAGGTTTCGGTTCAGGTTCCGGTTCACTTCGTCAACGAAGAGAAGTCCGCCATCAAGACCGGCGCCGTTCTCAACATCGTTCGTCACGAAGTTGAACTGCACTGCCCGGCTTCTGACATCCCGGAATTCATCACCGTGGATCTCGCTGGCCTCAAGGTTGGCGACGCCGTCCATATCTCGGCCGTCAAGCTGCCGAAGGGCGTGACCCCGGTCATCGGCGACCGCGATTTCACCATCGCAACCATCGTCGCCCCGGCTGGCGGCATGGAAGAAGAAGAAGCTGCAGAAGCCTGATCATTCCGATCAGTCTGATCATGGAAGCCCATTCCTTTGCGGGAGTGGGCTTTTTTCATGCTTTGCCACGCTCTGATTGGATCGATTCCCACCATTTTCCTTTAGTCAGATGTAAAGTATTTCGTGAAAGTCTCCGCCTTCTCAATTATTGCGTGAGGGAAGGCCTTGAAGAGCATGCCGCATCATCCCGCGCCGCCTGAGGCGGAACGCTGATGACCCGTTCGGTTGAGAGTCGCTTTCTCGCGATTGTGGGAACCACGATTTTTATCCTGGTCGTGCCGCTCTTTGCCCTCTTCTTGTTCCTGGCCACGGACCGCGCCTCCAACGAACTGCAGCAGAATCTCGACATCCTGCTCGCCGCCAATGCGCAGGCACTTGCCAAGCCCCTCTGGGATTTTGACGAGGAAAGCGTCGAGCAGATCACGGCGACCATCGTCTCCAACGGCCCCGTCAGCCGCGTACATGTGAAGGATGTCTCCGGCGGCATCGCCGTTTCGATGCCCGCCTTGCCGAAATGGCCGAAGAACGGCCTCGATTCCATCACGCGCGAGATTTTCTATCGCGCCGTCGAAGGACCGAAACTGGTCGGCACGATCACCATCTATTACAGCCGCATCGACATGTTCTCCTCGCTGCGTCAGGCAGAAGTCATGCTGATCGGCATCTTCATGCTGGCGGTCATGGGCGTCGTCGGCGCCGCCGTGATCGGCAACCGGCTGATGGTGATGAAACCGCTCCTGAAGCTGACGGCCGCCATCGAGGCAACCCGACGGCTCGGTTCGCGCCACCACGTCGACTGGCATTCGAACGACGAGATCGGCCGCCTGGCCCGCAGCTTCAACGCCATGCAGATCAAGCTGGAGCAGGAAGAAGGCGAGCTGCGGCTTGCCCATCGCCGCTCGACCGACATCTACAACACCACCCCGGCCATGCTCTTCTCGCTGGATGAAGAAGACCGCATCACCGGCGTCAGCGATTACTGGCTGCTCGCGACCGGCTACCAGCGCCATCAGATCGTCGGCCGTCGTTTCATTGAACTCGTTCCCGCCGAGGCCCGCGACGACTATCTCGAGCGCAAGAAGACCCGCTCGATCGCCGATGTGCTTGAGGCGACGACACAATTCGTCTGCGCTGACGGCACTGTCATGGACGTCCTGATTGCCGAAGCCAACCGCAAGATCGAGGGTGCAGAAGACGATCTCTCGCTTTCCGTCATGACCGACGTTACCGCCCTCAAGCAGTCGGAAGAGCGCAACCACCGCCAGGCAATCACCGATCACCTGACGGGCCTGCGCAATCGTCAGGGCTTTGAAACCGCGCTCGACAGCGAAATCGCAGCAACCGATACCGCCGGCGAGGAACTCGCCTGCATCTTCGTCGACCTCGATCGCTTCAAGTGGATCAACGACAATCTCGGGCATCAAACGGGCGACCTCGTTCTTTGCCGTTTCGTCGAGCGCATGCGCGAAAGGCTCCCCACGGGCGCCGTGGCCGCACGCCTCGGCGGCGACGAATTTGCCGTTCTGCTGCGCGGCGCAAACATCGAGCAGGACGCAACGAACCTCAGCCACGCACTGTGTGACATCTTCGTCGACCCTATGGCGATTGAAGGTTCCACCGTGCGCCTCAGCGCCAGTATCGGCATCGCCCTCTATCCGCGCCACGCCGCAAACGCTGCAGAACTCCTGCAGAAGTCGGACATGGCGATGTACAGCAAGAAGCGTGACGGCAAGAACGGCGCGCAGATCTACGATCCGCAGATCCAGGACCACACCCGACGCCGCGCGGAAATCGAGCGCGACATCGAGGAAGGACTGGCCCACGACCGGTTCGATGCCTTCTTCCAGCCGATCGTCGAGGTCGGCACCGGCCGCACCGTCGGCTATGAGGCGCTGATGCGCCTCGTGCATCCGGAACGCGGCGTCATTGCACCCGCCGAAATGATCTGTGTTGCCGAGGAAACCGGTGCCATCAGTCGCCTGGGTGGCCAGATCCTTGAAAAGGCGCTGTCCAACCTGGCGCGCTTGAGCGCGGCAACTGGCGACCACGAAGCCTATCTGGCGGTCAATTTCTCGCCCGTGCAGTTCGACGCCTCGCTGCCGGTCCGGCTGGCGGCGCTCGCTGCCCATTTCGACATCGCACCACGCCGCATCGTCATCGAGATCACCGAAGCGACCCTTCTGCACGACAACCCGCAGATCCGCACCATTCTCGACGAGTTCAACCGCTACGGCTACCGCCTGGCCCTCGACGACTTCGGAACCGGATATTCCTCGCTCAGCTACCTGAACCGCTTCCCGGTCGACATCGTCAAGATCGACCAGTCCTTCATCCGATCGCTGACGGAGGACGAACCGGAGCTCAGCAACAAGAGCCGCATGCTCGTCGAAGGTATCACCGCGATCTCTCACAAGATGGCCTGCACGGTGGTCGCCGAGGGCATCGAGACAGAGGAACAGCGGCGCATCCTGGAAGAATTCGGCGTCGACTACGGCCAGGGCTATCACTTTGCCCGGCCCCAGCCGCTCTCGTCGCTGCTCGAGAATGCCCAGTCAAAGCCGGCGCGTCTGCCGAAAGCATCAGCCGGCTGACTTCAACCGGAAGAGGGAACCGCAATGAAAGTCTTTACCATCATGCTTTCACTCGCGGCGGCCCCCGCAGCCGCTGCAGACGTCATTCATTTCACCACAGAAGATTATCCACCCTACAACTATCGGGTCGGCGCCGAAATCCGCGGCGCAGGCTACGATCAA